>DATKXO010000022.1:0-11285 GCA_035528995.1 Phycisphaerae bacterium
GACCAACTCGCTGTCCAGCACGTTCATCTGGCAGCCCATGGTCTCGATGTACAGGGTCCGGGTGTTCACTGTCAGGCTCGCTTTCCGGCCAAAACGTCCATTCTAGGGAGGTGGGGGGGCGGCGCCAAACGGGCGGTGGGCTTGAGGCCCGTAGGTGCCGTCGTGGTGGTAGGTTGCGCCGATAGCGGGGCGCCCGGGCCGGGAGATTTCACCATTGCCGGGCCAGCCGTTTTCGGCTATAACGCCACCAGCGCCGACGCCGATAGTATAAGGAAGTACGATCGCACGGCGCAGGCGACCGGGACCAGAACTTGCGGAGCGAGTGGCGGCCATGACCAGACGAATCATCATTCTGGCGGCGAGCGTGGTTTTGATCGGCACCTGGACCGGTCCGGCCCAGGGTCAAGAGGCCAACTCGAATGCGGTGTGGAACAACGCCGACGCCGGGTTCCTGGCCGAGCGGGCGCCGGGACGGTTGGTCAACGACGCCACGGCCCGGCATCGCGCAAGCCTCGCCCAAGCTTTCAGCCCGCCGGAGATCACCGCAACCGATCAGGATCGTGCGATCGTTACCGGTCTGAAGGTCGCGGCCATTCAGGCCCTGTTCGATAACCTCAACGCTCTCCTGCTGTTCTTCGACAACGCCATTCGCGTCCAGGCCGGCTTCCCGGTCTACGTGCCCAGCCCGATTCGTCCGGGCGGCGGTGGCGGTGGGCTCGATCTGGGATCGCTCGGCCTCGGTGACCTTCTTGGCCAACTCTAGGCATCCGAGTGGATCATTCAGCATTTGCCGTCTGACCGGCGCTCATCGTCCTGGACGCTTCCGTGAGCACGCCAGCAGGGCTTCTCAGGTAACACGCCAAGTGTTCTACCCTGACACTTCAGTTTCTGCATCGGTCCTTCGATGAGGGCCGCGGTATCTCCGCGCAGGCGGACTTGGGCGGCGCTTTGTGCGGCGGCCCCGCTATAATGGGCGTTGGTGACAGTCGGGCGTCAGACATGGGTCCCGACGGTGGGTTCGCTGCTGCGGGTGCCATCGGCGGGGCCGGCAAGGTTGGCGTCCGGACACAGAGTGGCAGGGGCACCGATCGACCCACTCCTTTGGGGCCATCGGCCGAGCCTCGCTTGTGCAGCCGGGGCAGGCCGGAGAGCCCTCAACAATCAGGGAGGTTCACGCGATGATCCGACACGTCCACAGCGTCGTGATCTCTTTGGCCGTATCTGTGGCCTTAGCGATGCTTATGACCTTTGCAGGGCCGGTCAACGCCGACCAGCCGACGGCGACCGGCGGCAGTGTCCGGGTCGCGATACCGGTGGGGCCGTACACCATCGCCGAGACCGACAAGGGGCAACGGATCACCGTGGAGGGCTTCGGCTCGCTCCTGGTGCCCGGCAAACCCCAGCTTCCGTCGAAGATCTTTGCGATCGCCATTCCGCCGGGAGCCGAACTGCTGGACGTGGAGGCCGATCCGGGCGAGGGCGTGCAGCTTTCGGGAAGCTACGAGGTGCGGCCGGCGGGTTTGCCGAGGGTGATCGGCCGAGAGGATTCGGTCCTCTACCAGCGCGAGCAGCGTCAGTATGACCGGAACTACGCGTCGGTGTACGGAAAGGACGCCGCGTATCCGCAGCAGGCCGTAGAGGTCGTTCGGACGGCCGCATACAGGCGGTACAACCTGGTGGACGTCAGAGTGACACCGTTTACCTATCGTCCGTCGTCCGGGGAATTGACGTACTACCCCGACGTCGCGGTGCGGGTGCACTACAGGATCGCGGCGGGGCGGGAATCCGGGGCGGAGGGCTCGCAGGCGCGGCCGGAAGCTGCGGCGGTGCAGATTATCCTCAACCACGCCCAGGCCCTTCAGTGGTATCCGCAACTCGGCACTCGCAGTCGGGGCCTTCACGATTACGTGATCATCACGCTCGACTCGCTGGTCTCGGCGGTGAGCCCGCTGGTGAGCTGGGAGACGTCCAAGGGGCGGACGGTCGAGGTGGTGACCACGTCGTGGATCGACGCCAACTACAGCGGCTACGACCTGGCGGCGAAGATGAGGAGTTTCCTGCGCGACAAGTATCCCTCCGGCCAGTGGGGCATCGAGGATGTCCTCCTGGTGGGCCACTACGATGACGTGCCGATGCGTCGGACGTGGCAGGACCTGGGGTACGGGAAGCCGGAGACGGATTTCTACTACGCGGAGCTGTCTCTTCCGGACGATCAGTCCTGGGACGCCGACGGTGATCATCAGTACGGAGAGAACTCCGATCCGATCGACTTCTACTCGGAGGTGAACGTGGGGCGGATTCCCTGGAGCGACGCCGGCATCGTGCAGGGCATCTGCGAGAAGTCCGCTGCTTACGAACAGAACAACGACGCCGGCTTCAAGAAGAACATCCTGCTGCTGGGGGCCTACTTCTGGCCCGACACGGACAACGCCCACCTGATGGAAGCGAAGGTCGACCAGCCGTGGATGGCCGACTGGACCATGACGCGGATGTACGAGCAGAACGCGGACTACTGGTCGTCCTTCGCCTGCGATTACCCGCTGCTGCACAACAACGTTCTGTCGGTCTGGGCGAACGGGACGTACGCGTTCGTGAACTGGGCGGGACACGGCTCGCCCACGTCGACGCACATCTACGGTCTCGGCGCGCCGGCATTCATCCAGGCGTTCGACTCGAACTCGCTGAACGACGATTACCCGGCGATCGTCTTCGCCGACGCCTGCAGCAACTCGGACACGGATTACACGAACATCGGGCAGGTGATGATCAAGCGAGGCGCGGTGGGGTTCCTGGGCGCGACGAAGGTGGCCTATGGAGCAGGCGGATGGAATGACCCCAGCGACGGCTCCACTCAGTCGCTGGACTACTTCTTTACGACGTCCGTGACGTCGGGCGACTACACTCAGGGCCAGGCCCATCAGTGGGCGCTGCGGCAGATGTACACGCAGGGGCTGTGGTACAGCGTCAGGTATGAGATGTTCGAGTGGGGGGCGTTGTGGGGCAACCCGAATCTGGGCATGGCGGCTGCGCTCGGCCTGTCGATCGTCCTGCCGGATGGGGCGCCGGAGTTGCTCTCTCGGGGCGAATCGACCGACATCACGGTCCGGATTGTGGAGGGGCTGGAGAGCTACGTGCCGGGATCGGGCACGCTGCACTACCGCTACGACGGCGGCGTCTTCCAGACCTCGCCGCTGGTGCCGCTGGGGGGCGACAGCTACGAAGCCACGCTGCCGCCGGCGAACTGTGCCGATGTACCCGAGTATTACTTCACGGCGGAAGGCAGCGAGGGCGGCATGTTCCAACTTCCACCGGACGCGCCGGCCGTCCCCTTCTCGGCCGTCGTGGGTCAGTTCGTCGATGTTGTGACGGAAGACCTCGCGGCGGATCCGGGCTGGGCGACGGAAGGTGCATGGACGTTCGGACGGCCGACGGGCCAGGGCGGTCAGCCCGGGGTTTACGGTCCGGACCCCACCAGCGGATACACCGGCCTGAACGTGTACGGGTACAATCTCGAGGGGAACTACCCGAGCCTGCTTCCGGAGACGCACCTGACCAGCGGTCCCGTCGATTGTACCGGTCAGCACAACCTGCGGTTGAAGTTCTGGCGTTGGCTGGGCGTGCAGAACCCCTCGCGCGATCATGCCTACGTGCGGGTGAGCAACAACGGCACGGACTGGGTGACGGTCTGGGAGAACAGCGAGGAGATAGACGACTGGGCTTGGACGGAGATGGAGTTGGACGTTTCGGCCGTGGCGGATGACCAGCCGACAGTGTACCTGCGTTGGACGATGGGCGCGACGGATCTCGGCGGGTCGTGCTGCGGCTGGAACATCGACGACATCAGATTGCTCGCCTTCAGCTGCCCGCCGGCGATGGGTGACCTCAACGATGACGGCAGGGTGGACCTGGCCGATTACCTGGGTCTGGAGGGTTGCCTTACCGGCCCGGAGGGCGGGGTGGCCGGAGGATGTGGGCCGGCCGACTTCGACGGTGACAGCGACGTGGACCTGTGGGACTTTGCCGAGTTCTCGGCGGTGTTCGAGGGCGGGTAGCAGGCCGCTGCAGAGCAAGCGGGCGAGTTCCCTGCTCCATGTTGGCACTCATTCCAGCGGGTCGATTTCTCGGGGTGGCGCTGCGGGTTGCGTAGCGCCGTCGTCCGAGCAGCGCATCGGTTTCGATGGTGACACCGACGTAGACCCGTACCTTCTTCACTCCTGCGAATTGCAAGACGCCCTTGCAGGATGATGTTGAGGGAATGGTCGGCGACGATTCTGCGCCGGGCCATCAGCTTGAGGTTGCGGCGTCGTGTGCGGCATTTCGACCGCTGTACGCCGCCTTGCAGAGGGTCGTTCTCCGACCGTCGGCGCGTGCCTGGCGGACCCGCGATCCGGTTTGACAGGTCGGGAGGTTCCTGGTAGGTTCAGGCCGACCGAACGGATCTGTCCTTGCCCGCTTTTCGCCGTTCCCGGCTTCGACATTTCCCTTTGGCTCCGGTACTGTGACGCACACGGGTGGCGCACTGTGACTGCACACCACGGTGCGTCGTGGGCTGAGGAGCAAGCGTTGAAGAAGATGTACGTCGGGAACCTGTCGTTTCAGACGTCTGAGGACAGCATCGAAGCGTCGTTTGCGGCTTTCGGGACGGTGCAGAGTGTGTCCATCGTGAGGGATCGGCACACGGGTCAGTCTCGAGGGTTCGCGTTCGTCGAGATGCAGAATGACGAGGAGGCGGCAGCGGCGATAGCCGGTCTGAAGCAGCACGAGATCGACGGGCGCATGGCGGTAGTCAACGAAGCCCATCCCCGTGCGCGCAGCTCCGGTGGGTCAGGAGGGCGACCACGGTCGGTCGGGCGCGGACACGAGCGCGGGCCCGGTTGGTGATCGCGGTCTGTGCGCGAGCCCGCACGCCTGGACCCGGTGTTGTCGTGGGCCGGTAGCTTTCCGGGTGGGTAAGGGAGCCTGGGTGCGGATTCACCCCATGGAGGCATCGCGGACGGAGGATCGGACGCGATCGTCCGCACGCCAGACCTTGGGTTGATTTCTCCGTTTGGGGTCGTCAGGAGGAGGCGTGGTTGGAACCCGCCCCGTGGACTGATATGCCGATGTTGCAGCAGACGATCTTCGTGATCCGGCGTTCTGACGGGGTGTACCTGGGCTGCCGGCCGAAGCTGGCCGGGAGCAGGCAGTACGGCACGTTCGTCCCACGGTATCTGGACGCGTGGGCGTTCGATTCGCGGGAGGAGGCCATGGGGCATTTCCTTCCGTTGAGGGAGCATTGGCCGGCGTTCCGCTTTTCGGTGATCGAAGTGTGACCGGGTTGGACCGTGGGGCCGTACCCCACAGTCGAAGTTGCTCTCCGATCGGGGTGTGTCCGTCGGGCAAGCGGGTTCGGGCCCCGGCAAGGCCGGGAAACCAGGGGGCAGAGCGGTTCGACCTTGCCTTTGAGAAGGGAAATAGCGCGTGCTTTGGGTTGCATGCGAGGGCGATAAGTGGCACGATCCGCGCGCAGATGGCCTGCCCGTTCCCCGTGGCTAGCGGTTTGCGACGGTTGAGGGCCAGCGTCGAGGCTGATTCGGGCCGGGCACATTGGGGGGCAACGCTTTGGAGCTAGCCAGACGCTCGAAGGGTGATGAGTTCACGCGGCGTGGCGAATACCCGGCATTGCGTCGACAGGTGCGCAAGGCCGCGGCGGGACTGACCATTCCCACGGTCGTGGTCTACGCGTTCGACAAGCGGACCCGGCTGCTGCCCTATTACTTCGCCAGCCTGCGCATGGCCCCGGCGGGCGCCCGGGCCGTGGGAGCGGCCTTGTTCGACTCGGGATTGACCGCGACGCGGATCGTCCTTCAGCAGTGGACCCCCCGTTTCCGGCCCAGCCAGGCCACGCTCGGCGGCGAGCGACCCGAGATGCTGCTCATCTCCAGCATGCAGATCCATGCCGAGAATGCCTATGGACTGATCGCCGATGCCTGTGCCGGCCGTACGGAGGATCGTCCGCTGATCGTCGTCGGCGGCCCAAAGGCGATCTACGAACCTTGGGACCTGTTTGGAATCGGCGGCGATGCCGAGGTCGGCGCCGACCTTGTAGTGACCGGCGAGGAATTCGTGCTGATACAGCTCGTCGAGGTGCTGCTCGACTACCGCGGGTCGCGGGGCACGATGCTGGAGGCCTTTCGGCGGGCGCGCCGTGAAGGGGCCCTGGTCCGTATCCCCGGGCTGGTCTACCGTCGCGATGAGTCCCCGGATGCCCCTCTGGTGAGCACCGGGATTCAGCGATTGGTGCAGGACCTGGACGAGCTGCCACATCCGGTGATCGGATACGGCCTGTTGGAGCCGCCGCACGGCAGTCGGGGGCTGACCTCGCAGCCGTTGGCCGTCTCGCGTGTGAGGAAGTGCTCGCCGATCGGCTCGCTCAGCCTCTCGCACGGCTGTAAGTTCAACTGCGACTATTGCCCCATACCGGCGTACAACCAGCGCACCTACCGCCACAAGAGCGGCGAGCGAATCGTGGAGGAGATGCGTCAGGTTCGCGAACGGTTCGGCATTCGGCAGTTCTTCGGTACGGACGACAACTTCTTCAACAACCGTCCGGCGGTCGAGGCGATGTTCGAGACGATGTCCCGGGCCACGATCGCCGGGAAGCCGCTGCGCAAGGCGCTGCGCTGGGGCACGGAGGCCACCGCCTTCGACACCTGGAAGAACCGGGATCTGTTCAAGATCGCCCGGCGGTCCGGGTTGCGAGCGTTATGGATCGGAGTCGAAGACGTCACCGCGACGCTCATCAAGAAGGGCCAGTCTGTCAACGGCACGGCCGAACTGTTCGCCCTGCTGAACGGACGAGGCATCCTGCCGATGCCTATGCTGATGCACCACGACAGGCAGCCTCTGTACACCCGCGGCAGCCCGTACGGCCTGCTGAACCAGGTTCAATTCCTGAGGAATTGTGGTGCCTGCAGCATGCAGGTCACGGTCCTCACGCCGGCGGTGGGGACGCGGTCCTACGATGCGACCTACCGTGACGGGCAGGTCTTCGACAGGGTCGGTGGCAAGCCGGTCCTGCAATGGCAATTCGACGGGAATCACGTGGTGGCCTCATCGCTGCCCAGGCCGTGGCGGACTCAGTTCAACGTTCTGGCGGCCTACGCGATGTTCTACAACCCGGTCAACTTCGTCCGCTCGCTGATACAGCCGCAGCACAGTCTCTACCTGGCCGGTGCCCTGGATCAGCTCCATGGCATGGTGGGTCTCTGTTTGAACCTGATCGATTCGGCCGAATGGGCCTACCGATTGTGGCGGGGCCCCATCACTCGCCGCCTGACCCCGCCCGGGCCCCAGACGCCGCTCCTGGAAGTGGGGCCGGAATGCCTGCGGCAGGCGGTCCCCACCAAGCGACTCCCACGTCACCAGCCTGCGCCGGTGTAGCGCGCTCCGGTATGGCCCGCGCACTGGCACGACCGTGAACTCCCCGGTGCACACCGCCGGAAGGCGGTTCAGGCGACGTGGTTCTTCCGATTTCGCTCTAATTCCACGCTTGCCAACAGGCGTCGGTCTGGGCTAGCCCAAGTTGCCCGGTAGCGGAGCGATATCCGCCCTGGCGGTAGCGTCAGGGCGGTTTGGGGGCCGAAGTCTTCACTACATCTGTTCGACACGGTCATCATCGGCCCGTGACAGGGACGCGCCCGGAGCAGGTGCCCCCTGGTGCGTGACTGGGGCGCTTGCGTCATAACGAGTGGCTCAGTCAGTCATCCACGGTCGCGCCGTCTGAGGCGCCGCGAGGCAATCCGCAGGCCGGCCGATCCGACCAGCGCGAACGCGACGTTGATCAGGCCCAGCGTGCCGCAGGGGCCGCTGAGTCCGCCGCCGGTCCCTCGATCCACGGAGGCCGTGCCCTCCTCGCCCGGCAGCGTTGCCCCGATCTCGCTGTCGAGAGCGGCCAACTGTGAGGCCGAGCAGCCCATGTCATCGACCGATTCGCCGGCGGGCGTGCCCAGACAGTGGTCGCGGGGGTTGATCACGCCGTCGCCGTCCTCGTCGTCGGTAAGCTGGGTGAGCGAGCAGCCGTCCGCGTCCACCGGAGCGTTGGAATTGGTGTCCGGACAGAGATCGGCGTGATTGTGGACGCCGTCGCGGTCATCGTCGCCCTGGTTCCAGGAGCAGCCGTCGCCACCGACCTGGACGTCGGGGAACGATCCCGGACAGCGATCTTCGCAGTTGTCCACCCCGTCGCCGTCGTCGTCGAGCTGACTGCAGGCGCAGCCGTCCGCATCGGTCGCCTTGGTGACCGGTGAGCCGGGGCAGAGGTCGCTGCAGTTGTCCAGGCCGTCCCCATCTTCGTCGAGCTGGTCGCAGGAGCAGCCGTGTTCGTCCACGTCGGCACCCTGGGGCGTGTTGGGACAGCGGTCCAGGTTGTTCCTCACGCCGTCGAGATCGTTGTCGTTGCAGCCGATGATGGGCGGATTCGCACAGGTGGCGCCGACGCAGATGTCGTCCGTGCAGGGGTCGCCGTCGACGCAGTCGGCGGCGGAGGTGCAGGGGCAGGTGCCGCAGACCTCGGCCGGCTCGCAGCACTCCTGGTCGGGGCAGGGCTCCTCACTGGTCCGGCAGGCGCCGTTTACGCAGTGCTCCTCGCCATTGCAGAAAACACCGTCGATGCAGTCGGCATCGGTGAGGCAGTCCACGCAGACGTCTCCGGCTTCGTCGCAGAGCCTGCCGAGACACGGCGGACTGCCCGACAGGCACAGTCCGTTGGTGCCGCACCGCTCTGTGCCGTTGCAGAACAGGCCGTCATCGCACTCGCTGTTGGTCGAACACTCGATGCAGTGATCCTCGTTCTCCAGGCACACCAGGCCCTGTTGGCAGGGCGGCGTCCCGGGCTGGCAGTCGCCCAGTTCGTCACAGATTTCAGACCCGTTGCAGAAGAGCCCGTCGTCGCACTCGCTGTTGTGTGCGCAGTCCCGGCAGATGTCATCGAACTCGTCGCAGATCTCCTTCGCTGAGCACGCGCTGGTACCGGCCACGCAGACCTCGCTGACGCAGGTCTCGGAACCGTTGCACCACAGCCCGTCGTTGCAGTCGGCGTTGACCGTGCACTCCGGCGGCGGCGGCGGGATGCACGCGTCGGCATTCTCGTCGCAAACGTCGCCCGGCGAGCAGGGACGAGTGCCGGCCATACACTTGCCGTCCACGCACATTTCCATCCCCGTGCACCAGAGGCCGTCATCGCAGTCCGGCCAGGTCCAGCATTCACGGCAGGAGTCTGTGTACTCGTCGCAGGGGCCGTCCGGGCACGGGTCGTCGCCGGGCTGGCAGGCGCCGGCCGCGCACTGCTCGGCCCCGTCACAGAACTTGCCGTTGTCGCAGTGGGTGTTGCTGAGGCAGTCCGCGCACAGATCGAGGTCCTCAACGCAGAACGGGTACCCAGCGCATACTGGGGCTCCACTCACGCATTGACCGGCCGGACAGGCCTCCACCCCGTTGCAAAACAGCCCGTCGTCGCAGTCGCCGTCCTGCAGGCACTCGTCGCACTCGTCAGGGATACCGTTGGTGTTCAGGTCGGCGCTGGTGCCGTGTGCCAGGTCGCAATCATCCGGGACGCCGTTGGTGTTGCAGTCCACCTCGCACTCGTCGGGCACGGCGTTGGTGTTGCAGTCATCGCTGGTGCCGGCGGTGATGTCGCACTCGTCGGCCACACCGTTGGTGTTGCAGTCCGGTTCGCACTCGTCGGGCACGGCGTTGGTATTGCAGTCGTCGCTGGTGCCCTGGGCGATGTCGCATTCGTCGGCCAGGCGATTGCCGTTGCAGTCGGGTTCGCAGTCGTCGGGAACACCGTTCGTGTTGCAGTCGTTGCTGGCGCCCTGGGCGATGTCGCACTCATCCGGCACGTCGTTGACGTTGCAGTCCGGGCTCGTGCCCTGGTCGATGTCGCACTCGTCGGCCACGCCGTTGGTGTTGCAGTCGGGCTCGCACTCGTCGGGAACGCCGTTGGTGTTGCAGTCGGTGCTGGTGCTGTTGGTGATGTCGCACTCGTCGGCCACGCCGTTGGTGTTGCAGTCGGGCTCGCACTCGTCGGGGACGCCGTTGGCATTGCAGTCGGTGCTGGTGCTGCCGGTGATGTCGCACTCGTCGGCCACACCGTTGGTGTTGCAGTCCGGTTGGCACTCGTCCGGAACGCCGTTGGTGTCGCAGTCGACGCTGGTGCCGGCGGTGACGTCGCAGGCGTCGAGCACGTCGTTGATATTGCAATCGCCCACCGGCATGGCCAGCGGATAGCTCACGGTGACGCTGACCGTCGTGTTGCCGCCGCAGTCCGACGGGCTGACCGAGTCGCTGGCGACCAGGTTGATCACGGCGTCGCCGCCGGCGACGGCCGTGTTGTATGTCTCCGCGTCCACGCCGAGCTGGGCGGTATCCGCCTGGTTGGGGCAGTTACGGGCGCCGGACTTGAAAGCCGTTCCGACCGCCGTGCCGTTGATATCGACCTCGAGATACTCGCTTTCGCCGTTGAAATCACCCCTGACGGCCAGATCCAGAATCACGTCGCCACCCGCGGCCGGTGCCGACGGGATCGTGTAGCTCTGCGGCGAGTTATCCCCGATCGGCGACATCTCACCCGAGGATGCCGAGAAGGTGTGAACCATCTGGCAATCATCCGGGAGCCCGTTCACGTCGCAGTCGGCCGCACTCCCGGTGTCGATCTCGATGTCGTCCGCGATGCCGTTCGTGTTGCAGTCGGTGCTGGCGGCGCAGTGATAGATCACGAAGTCGTCGACGTACCAGCCGTTGTAGTCCGGCCCGGTTCCGGCGCACCAATCCTTCCCGAATTCGAACCGAAACTGCACGGTCTCGCCGCCGGAGACGAACTGTCCCAGGTCGAACACGGAGATCACCCACTGGTCCTCGCCGATCTCGCCGCTGAAGCCGGGTTCGCCCTGGAGTGGGTTGGTGTTGCCCATCGTGTCAAGGAAGAGCGGCTGGGCGTTGTAGGGGTTGTGGGTAAACGCATCGGCCGGGACGAGCTGCCAGGCTCCGTCGTTGACTTTGATCTTGATGTTGCCCCCGTCCCAGCCCGCCTCGGCGTCGACGTACTGGCGGAAGCGCACCGAGGGGAAGTTCAAGACCGACGGCATAGTAATGGAGGGACTGGTCAGGCGATGGACGGCTGACTCATCCGGTGCCCCCGAAGTGCAGATACTATTGAGGTCCTCGCAGAACCAGGCGGACCCGCCGCCCGCAGGCCCGGGCACGGCCCCGGTCAGCTCCCAGTTGTAGGGTGTCGGCGGGCTTGT
>DATKXO010000023.1:0-7577 GCA_035528995.1 Phycisphaerae bacterium
GCGGACCAGGTTGTAGGCCAGCAGGCAGGTCCACATCTCCTTGCGGACCATCTGGGGCGTTTTGCAGCGCAGGATGTCCATGCCCAACGTGATCTTGATCGCCCGGATGTCCAACTCCGCCAGCCAGCGAGCGTGATACAGCTCGGCCAGGTCGTCCGCCGTATATTCGGCGGCGTCGGTCAGCGTGGTCGCGACCACGAACGCCCCCCGCGGCTGATCGCCGCTGATCCCACGCCGAATCGGGCGCCGCCGACAAAAAAACAGCTATGCACGCTCCCGGGAAGGACACGCAATACCCGGCGTGCGGTTCAGGTTTGCGGCGACTGGCCCCAGCTTAGCTTGGTGACCAGCTTGTGCCACTTGGGGTAGAGGGGGTTGTGAACGATCTCGAAGTTGGTCTCGTACTTTCGGATGACGATGGTGTCGTTGACGGCCAAGGGGAAGGAGACCTGCCCGTCGATGATGGCGGTGGTGCCCTCGTTGGCTTCATCCACGGTGATGTCGATCTCGCTGTGGCGCTCGACGACCAGCGGGCGATGGGTGAGGGAGTGGGCGGCGAGCGGGGTGAGGACGATGGCCTTGACACCGGCCTGCACCAGCGGCCCGCCGGCGGAGAGGTTGTGGCCCGTGGAACCGCTGGGGGTGCAGACGATGAGCCCGTCGCCGGTGACCTGGGTCATATGGTGACCGCTGACGGAGATGGAGAGTGAGATCATGCGGAAAGGCGGGCCGGCCCGGATGACACAGTCGTTCACACAGAGACTGCGAAAACGGGTGGTACCCATGCGGTGCACGCCGGCCTGGAGGATCATCCGCTGTCCGATGAGGGTGTCGTCGGTGACGATGCGGTCGAACTGGTCCTTGAGTTCGGCGACGGTGAACTCGGCCAAGAAGCCGAGCTTGCCGAGGTTGACGCCGATGAGGGGCATCTGTCGCTTGCCGAGCGACCGGCTGACGCCCAAGAGGGTGCCGTCTCCGCCGAGGACGACGAGCTTGCCGGCCCCGGCCTTTAGGGCGATTCTGCCGTCCATGGAGAGTTCGGCCCCGACCAGGTGACAGCGCGGCTCGGCGAAGGCGACCAGGTCGCGGAAGGCCTCGACGACTTCGGGCTTGCCGGGATTGCCCAGGATGAAGATGCGGCGCCGGACGCGGCGTGTGCCGCCGGTAGGGCGTGTCGCTTTTGCTGCTGGCTGGCGCCGGGTTTTCAAGTCAGGTCGCTCCCGGGACAGTTGGAGGCTCAGCGGGACAGGAGCCGGTCCATGTTGGACCGCCGGGCCTTGCGATCGGCGCGCTGGTCGCCGGCGGTCGGCGCGTCGCCGCGCCGGGCGGCGGAGACGAGTCGCTGTAGGGTCGCGGCAATGCCGGCCGCATCCAGGCCCACTTCGGCCAACTGACCGGCCCGCGATCCGTGGGCCACGAACCGATCGGCCGGGATGCCCAGCCGTCGCGTTCTCGAGGCCGACAGCCCCATCTCCTGAACCACTTCCAAAACAGCCGAGCCGAATCCGCCGTTGACGCAATGGTCCTCGACCGTGACCACCGGCCTCTCTGAGGCAAAGACCTCGGCCACCATGGCCCGGTCGATGGGACGTGCAAAGCGAGCGTTAATCACCTGGACCTGGATGCCGTCGGCGGCGAGCATGCGGGCCGCTTCCAGCGCGGGAACGTTGGTGGTGCCGTATGCCAGGATGGTCGCATCCCCGCCGGCGCGTAGTTCCCGGGCGACACCCATCTCGAAGGGGGGACATTCAGGCCCGCCGACGGGGGCGTCGGGCACGTTGTCGCGCGGGTAGCGGATGGCGGCCGGTTGGCTGAGCGTGAGGGCGAAGCGCATGGCGTGTCGCAGCTCGGCCTCGTCGGCCGGGGCCATCAGCACCATGCCCGGGAAGCCGCGGAGGTAGGCGATGTCGAGGAAGCCGTGATGGACGGCCCCGTCGCCGCCGACCAATCCGGCGCGGTCCATGCAGAACAGCACGGGAAGACCCTGCAACACGACCTCCTGAAAGACCTGGTCGAAGGCCCGCTGCAAAAAAGTCGAATAGATGGCGACCACCGGTCGGAGGCCGGCCTTGGCCAACCCTGCGGCGATGTCCACCGTGCAACTCTCGGCGATGCCGACGTCGAGATAACGATGGGGGTAGGCGTCGGCGAACTTGTTGAGGCCGGTGCCGTCGGGCATGGCCGCTGTCAGGGCGAAAATGCGCTCGTTGTCTTCGGCCAGCTCCATGAGCGCGTCGGCGAAGGCCCGGGTCCAGCTCTTGCCCGAACCGGACTGGATGGTGACCTTGCCGTTCTCGATCTGGAAGGGCTTGGGGCTGTGGAATCGCCCGGGTTCGGCGGTGGCCCAATCGCAGCCGCAACCCTTCTGGGTGTGCACGTGGAGCAGGACGGGATGCTGGACGTCGCGGAGAAGTTCGAGCATCTCGATGAGGTGGTCGATGTCGTGCCCGTCGATGGGTCCGACATATTGAAAGCCGAGCGGCTCGAAGATCTGCTGGGGCGCGAGCGTGGCCTTGACGCCCTCCTTGAGGGCCCCGAGCGCGTCGAACATGGGCTTGCCCACCAGAGGCAGGCGGGCCAGGATCTGTTTGGTGCGCTCCTTGATGCTCTCGTAGACCTCGCTGGAACGGAGCTTGGCCAAGTGGTCGGCCAGCGCGCCCTGTGTGGGGGCGATGCCCCACTTGTTGTCGTTGAGCACGACGAGGAGCTGCCGCTCGAGCGTGCCGGCCTGGTTCAGTCCCTCCATGGCCACGCCGTTGGCGATGCTGGCGTCGCCGACCAGAGCGACGACCCGGCGCTGGCGGCCGAGGAGCTCGTCTCCGCGGGCCAGACCCGAGGCGGTGGCGATAGCCGTACCGGCGTGGCCGACGTCGAAGAGGTCGTAGGGGCTCTCGGTCACGCTGGGAAAGCCGCTGATACCGCCGGCCTGTCGCAGGGTGTCAAAGCGTTGGTTGCGTCCGGTAAGCAGCTTGTGGGGGTAACACTGGTGGCCGACGTCCCAGAGCAGGCGGTCCACGGCGAAGTCGAAGACTCGGTGCAGGGCGATGGTCAGCTCGGTGACGCCGAGGTTGCTGGACAGATGTCCTCCGCTGGCGCCGACCGTCTGGATGATGCGCCGGCGAATCTCGTCGGCCAGGTCGGGCAGGTCGGATTGGTCCAGGGCCCGCAGGTCGGCGGGGCTGTGGATCTGGTCGAGCAACGCCATTGACTACTCCACGCGTAGGGCGGGGCGGACCACCGGGCCCTCGCCAGGTTCCCATCCGTTCACCGCGTGCGCTCGACGACGAACCGGGCCAATTGCCGCAGGTCGTCCGCGGCGGGGCCGAGCGGCTCGAGGGCGTCGATGGCACATCGCACAAGCTGGTCGGCTACGCGGCGACTCTCCTCAATTCCTACGCACCGGGGGAAGGTTTGTTTGCCGGCCTGCACGTCCTTGCCGGTGGCCTTGCCCAAGCGATCGGGGCTGGAGGTCAAATCCAGCAGGTCGTCGGCGATCTGGAAGGCACATCCCAGATGCTGCCCGTAGGCCCCCAGGCGGTCCATAGTTTCCGGACTGGCATCGGCCAGAATGGCCCCCATTCGACAGGCGGATTCGAGCAAACAGGCCGTCTTGTGGCGGTGGATGTATTCCACGTGCTCTCGCCGGGGTGGATGTCCCTGGCCCAGGACGTCGGCGGACTGCCCGCCGATCATACCCGAGGCCCCGCAGGCCCGGGCGAGTTCGAGGGTCAAGGCCGTGGCCCGCCGGTCGTCCGGGGCGTGCCGGGCGATGAGCTCGAAGGCTAGTGACAAAAGGGCGTCACCGGCGAGGATGGCCGTCGCCTCGCCGGACTGCACGTGGGTGGTCGGTCGGCCCCGGCGCAGGTCGTCGTCGTCCATGGCGGGCAGATCATCGTGGACCAGCGAGAAGGCGTGCACGCATTCGATGGCGGCCGCGATGGGGTAGGCCGCCGGTTCACTGCCGCCGCAGAGCGTGTAGCAACGACACAGCAGGAAGGGGCGGAGGCGCTTGCCCGGCCCCAAGAGGGCGTAGCGCATGGCCTCCAGCAGCGGTGCGGGCGGCGGCTGGTTGCCGGAGCCGACACCGCCGGCAGCGGGCAGGCTCGCAACCGGCCGGGCCAACTCGGCCAGGTGCCGGTTGAACCCCACGGCCCACTGCTTGAGGCGTACCGCGACCGAGTCGGTTTCCGTTTCCAACGTCAAAGGTATGCCCGTTTCAACATGTCCGCCACTGCCCGCCGGCGACGGGGTCGGCGCTGTTCGGCGAAACATCGCAGTATAGTCCGATGGGCCAAGGTAAACAAGCGCCTGGAGGAGGCGCCGCAGCAGTTCGGGCGGCGAGGCGCTCGCCTTGTCACTCCTGGATTGGGCCGCCGGTGGACGCACTCGGTCCTTATTGTGGATTGCTCACCGTCTCGGGCACGGGCGAGGCTGCCTCAAACGACTCGGCCCGGGGGGCGGCGTCTTGGGCATCGGGGTCGTGCCTGAAGATGTCGATCTTCCTCCAGGCCCGGCGTCGGGTTACGTCCGGGCCCCGATCTGGCTCAGGATGGTTTCGTCCTTGATCTTGTGATCCTCCGCCAGGAGAAGTGCCTTGCTGAGGACGATTGGCAGCGTCCGGTCGCCCTCGAACGGCAGGTGGAGCTTATCCGCGACCGGGCGGTCGGCCGCGGACCGCCCCGGCACGATGCACAGATACTGGTCGTCGGGCTGCATGAGTACGTTGCCGCTGCCCAGGTGGATCTTGTAGGTTCGTCGCTGCCCGCGGACGACCAGGAATCTGTCCAGAAAGGAGCACTGCCCGGCGATCTTGAGGCGCGGGATCAGCCGCTCCAGCACCTGCTTGCGCGTCTGGGCAGTCTCCGACAACTGACCAAAGGCGTAGCCGGTCCAGTACTCGCGGTACCGTCCGTCGGGCCCACCGTCGGCCCAACCCGGATCGTTACCCACGCTGGCCACGCCGACGAACAGGTCCACGTCGCGCATGACTTCGGAGAGAACGAGCGACGGAACGTCCGCAAGCAAGATCGGCGCATCGCTCCCTTCCAGGCCGTGCGTGTAGTAGCCGCCACCCCCAGCGTGTGCGCGGCGTTGGGCAGCGTCGATGGGATAGAACCGAACTTGGTCGGTGGCGAGACAGTGATAAACGCCGGCCTCGTTGGTGTCCGTGCCGTAGTCCTCGCCTGCACCCTCGACCCAGAACTCGGCCCGCAGATTCCACTTGGGCAGGCTCAGCGACGCCGGCGGGTACTCGTCATCGACCAGGAGCCGCAGCTTGTTCTTCCAACCACGCGCGGCACACAGGGCGTTGAACTGGTGCTGACGGAGGATGTGGGCGGCGAAGCGGTTCGAGTAGACGCGCGTCTGTCGTTCCGCATCGGTCAGGAGGTAGACCTCGCGATGAGCCTGCTTAAACGGCTGACGGACCTGGTGATCCTCAAGCCAACGCCGCCAGTTCCGGATGTTGTCACTGCTGTTTCCGATCGGATGCCACAGCTCGACGTGGGCACCGGTACCCAGCCATTCCAGTTCTCTGCTCTCGCGGCTTGCAATGCGGCCGTCCCAGAAGATACCGTCGGCCGAGCGCTTGCCTTTGCTGAATCGCCAGATCAGCCGTCGGGCGATCGTACCGAGCAGGGGATGGTCCAGGTATCGCTGCCGCCATATGTCGTAAGGCCACGATTTCTGCTGCAAATGGAGCTGGTCGATGCGCTCCCGCTGGGCGGGGAGCATCTTCTGGATGTCCTTCGCGGCCCGCTTCAACTCGGCCAGATCGTCGGCCTGGTTCTTCTTCACTGACGCCGGTACAGACTTCTGCCGCTTCCCGTCCGGTCTGATCCAGGCCAGTTCGGTGGAGGCAGTTCCGGTCACGCGCAGTTCGGCCGTGTAATCGTCCAGGCGCTCGCGCCGCAGGCCGACTTCACTCAGTCCGTAGGCCGGCACCGCCATTTCCTCGAGTTCGTCGCGGGGCAGGCCCACGCGCTGGGCGGTAGCGCTCAGCGCCTTCTCGATTCCCTTCTGTGCCGTGCCGAACTTCACCCGCACCTTAAGCAGGGCGAGCTGCCCCAGGCCTTCCATGCCCGGCATGTTGCCCAGGGCCCACACGCAGGCGTTGCCGACTCGGACCGCCCGGGGGCCCAGTCGCGGAACCTTGCGGTAGGCACTTATCGCCAAGGCGGTGAGCGCCCTGGCCAGGCCCCGGTCCTCCCTGAACCCACAGCACCACGCCAATCCTCTGAGAATGTCGGCGTGCGGATCGATGATGAGTTGGTTGGGATCGGGTTCCCACTCAGACCAAGCGGCAACAGGCTCGGTTCGCGGTTTGTCGACTGAAGGGAACCACTGGAGGACCCGCTGCCCGAATCGGTCCCACCCTACAGTCGACAGGAGCTTCTCCGCTTCCGCACGCCATTTACCCGTCGGTTTTCCCCCCGAGGCTTTCTGACAGTGAGCCAGAAACTCGCACCATGCCATCTTGCGCTTGTTCGGCATGGCGTCGATGTCTTCCAGAGCCCGGTCGCTCCATGCCTCGCCCGGCTCCAGCGGGGTCTGGGCCGGCCCGGCCCGCAGCCTGGCCAGCCGAGCGCCCAGCTTCCGCTCGGGCGCGTTACCGACCCACTCCAGCGCCTTGCCCATCCTGAGGACGGCCTTGTCCAACTGAGGGCTCATCCCACTGTCCTGGACGTGTCGCTCGAGCAGGGTCAACAGGCGGTTCAGATGTGGGAGAGTCCAGGTGGAAATCCTCTCCAGGTGAGCGGTCCGCTCGGCCATGTGTACGAAATCACCGGGGCAGAAGGGTACCTTCCGGCTGAGCAACCGCGGCAACAGGGCCACCGCGGCGCGGGGGAATCGCGTCGCCCATTGCAGGTTGGCGTATCGCCCGTCCCACTCGTCAGTAGGCGGGCCAAGCCGATCGCGGATCCTGGCAATCTGATCGAAGATCAGCAGAACGACTTTGACCTGTGTCTGGCTGTCGGCCTCGAGAATCTCTGTGGTCGCGGAGAGTCGCTGTATGTCCTTGAATTCCCAAACATTGCCCGGCGCCTGCGCTGCGAGCTTCTTCAACAGGCGGGCAGCCGCTTTTTGAGGGCTCGCGGGCATCGTTCATCCCAGCGCAATTAACCGCCGACCAGCGGGACGAGCTTCAGGAAAGTCACCTGTGTCGTGGGATCGATTCGGATCTCCTCATCCAGACGCTCGACTTGGTGATTATCCACCAGGATCAGGAAGCCGTTCTTGTCGAACGCCTCAAGCGCCACATCGAATTGCTTTTGCCAGTCGAGTTCGCGGGGTCTGCGCATGCGGTAGCCGTTGAGCGTCTCCTCCGCGTCCGTCGGCCGCACCAGTCCGCGAAAGACGTTCCCCTGCCTAGCCTTCACGTTTTGGTCCTTGACCTCCTGGTAGACCCGGCTGCGAATGAGCTCCCGCACCGTGATCCGCTCTGTAACCAGGTCCAGGGTCCGCTCGTTGGTTCGTTCACCGCCAGTGGTTTCGTCTCGGATCTGGAGCGTTACGGCCATCGTGGTACTCCATCATAGACGTGCCGGATAACCTTGCGCCCAACTTCAGCGCTGTAC
>DATKXO010000024.1:0-2191 GCA_035528995.1 Phycisphaerae bacterium
TGGGACGGAAAATGCATCCTGGTGGTCTTCAACTCCCGCGCCATGTTTCAGCAGTTTGCGAAAACCTTCGACGGCAACGACGCCAGCCGCGCGGGCGCCTACTTCGCGTGGGAATGCCGATCGCCCAACGAGCCGCAACTCGTCCATATCTGCCTGCCGCTGGACACGCGCGACCCCAGGCGGCTCCAGGAACTGTTTGCCCACGAGGGAACGCATGCTTTCTTCCAGTTGTACCGGAAGGTCGTGGACCTTCCGTTGTGGTTGCACGAGGGCTTGGCGGAGTTCATGACCGTCGTCAACGACAAGAGCCTGGCTGTCCAAAAGCAACAATGGTCGACGCGCATGGCCCAGGCAGGAACTTCCATCCGGCAGATTCTGGAAGTCCCGTCGGGCCAAGGTTTTGCGTCGTACCCGGCGTATTCGGTCTCGTACACGCTGGTGGATTTTCTTCTGACGGCGGGCAAGTCGAAGTTCAAGAAATTCATCGATCTCGTGAAGGACGGCAAGCCGCAGGAGGAGGCCCTCCAGGAGGCCTACGGCTTCGGTCTGGCGGAACTGGAACGGCGCTGGTACGTCTTTGTGCAAGAGTACCTCCCCCAGCACCGCTAATACTACTACGCTGTGTTCTTCAACGCAGAGAGCGCCGAGAACGCAGAGAACGGCCGTCAAAGGGATCAAAAGAAATAAGGAAACAGCGTGAAGTTGGGGGCGTGGAATAGCGCCCGGTCCGGGCCGTCGGGGCCCGGCGCGCCGGGACAAGTTGTTGTGAAACAAGAGGTTATCTCTGCGCTCTCTGCGATCTCTGCGTTGAGATAGCGTTGTAGAACTGGGCGTGTGTGTGTTTCTGATGAGCGAAACGCGGCTCCTTTTTTACGGCGACGGCCTTTCGCTGGCCGGTCTGGTGCTGGCGTCGGCGGGGACCGTCGTCTTCTGGGCGCTCCTCATCCATTGGGTGCTGCAAAACCGCCTGTGGTCGTTTCTGCCCCTGCTCCTCGTTCCGCCGGTTCTCGCCCTGGTGGGGTGGTTGCGGGACCGACGGCCTGCCGAGGGCGACGGCGCCCGCCCGTCGGACGGGCCGACGCCTGTCTTGCCTTGGTGGCAAATTCTCGTCGGGCTCCTTTCGGCCGGCGCGATTTTCCCGCTGGCCGTCGAGGCCGGGCGGACCCAGGAGGCTCGCCTCCAACTGGCCCTGATGGTCCTTCTGGCCCTCGCCGCGAGCGCGTGGACCCTGTTCTTCTATCTGCGCGTGTATCGGTATCTGGGGCGGCGGCCGATGGGCGTACTGTCGGCGATGCGCGTCCTGGCCGTCCTCCTCCTGGTGCTCCTCGTTTTCAAGCCGGTGCTGAGTTTCGAGGAACGGGTTGAGCACCGGACCGACCTGGTGGTGCTGGTGGACGCCTCGCGTTCGATGTCCGTGAGCGATTGGCCCGACACGCCGCACCGCCTGGCCCGCGCGACCACGCAGATCCAGGAATACCTGGATCGGCTGGCGGCGGCGTTCAACGTCCAACTCTACACGTTCGACACGCGGGCCCGGCCGGTCGAAGCCGGCCGGTGGTCTGAACCCGAGGGCGAGGCCACCAACATCACGCGGGCCGTCAAGGACGTGCTGGCCCTCGCGCGCCGGGCCGACACGAGCGGCCTGGTGCTCTTGAGCGACGGCCTGCACAACGCCGGCGGCGACGTGGTGCGGGACACGACGGCCCTCGGTCCGCCGCCGATTTATACCGTCGGCGTCGGGACCGACCTGACGCGAGAGAGCGGATACCAGGACATCAGCATCGAGAACGTCCGGGCGCCGGAGGAAAGCGTCGTGGACAACGTCACCCGCATCACCGTGGATGTCGAAGCGGTGGGCCTTGCCGACCGATCCATCGAGGTTCAGTTGCGCGAGGGCGACCCCTCGATCCCGACCGTGTCGGGACTCGGGGGCGCCCTGAGTAAGTCGAAGGGCGACACGCTGCTGTCGGCCCAGCCGCTCCGCCTCGACGGGACGCCCGGCAGCCAGAGCATCACGCTCACCGTCACGCCGACCACCACCGGCCGGCACACCTACACGGTGCGCATTCCGCCGGACCCCGCCGAACGCCGCAGCGAAAACAACACGCGCGATCTGTATCTCCTGGTGACCGACCCCAAGATACGCGTGCTGTACGTCGAAGGCGTCGTGCGCCCGGAGTACAAACCCCTC
>DATKXO010000025.1:0-2668 GCA_035528995.1 Phycisphaerae bacterium
GCGCCCGACGGGGGGCACCCAGACAACGTGAGTCCAGACGGGAGCGGCGCGAGAGGGCGCGTTACCTCTACCGCAGCACGCTGCCGAGGACGATGACCTGGACCGAATACTGGCGGAAGGTCTGCGTTGGTGAACGGACGACAAACGGCGGCACGACTCGTAGGGGCGCCATGAATGGCGCCCGATGTTGACGGCGGGCGGCATATCTGCCGCCCCTACAACGGCGACGGGAGGACAAGGACGATGAGACGGCTATGGATCGTTGCGATTGTGCTGGTGGCGTTGGCGGCGCCGGCGATCGGGCAGATGGATCTGAGCGTGTTCTTCGCTGGCAACCTGGGACACAACGCGGGAGTGGGGACGGACGGCTGCCTGGCCGGCACGCTGACGGCGAGCAACCCGAGCAAGGGCATCCTCGAAACCGTCAGCCAGGCGGTGCTGGCCTATGCCGATGACGGCGGGGCGTACACCGACGAAACCACGCCGGCCAACGAGGCCACCGCCGACGATATGACGCTGCTGCCGGCGACGCCCGCCGTGAACGATGCGTACTACTTCGGCCATGCGACGAAGCAGTTCGATCAGATCGACATCCTGAGCGCGACGCAGGGCGTCGGCACTTGGACGGTGGCGTGGGAGTATTGGAACGGGACCGCCTGGGCGGCGGTCACCGGGCTAACGGATGGCACGACCGGACTGACCGCGGCGGTCGGGCTGCAGGCGGTCACCTACACGCTGCCTACGGCCTGGGCGCAGTGCACCGTCGATGCCGTCAACGGCTATTGGATCCGGGTGCGGGTGGCGACGTATGCGGCGAAGACGACCGTGCCGCTGGCCAACCAGGCGTGGGTGCTGGCGGTGGCCGGGTCGGAGACGTACACCGATGACACCACCGACCTGACGGACGCCGGCGCGGATGACGTGGCGCTGCTGCCGGCACACGTCGCGGTCGGGGACGCGTTCTACATCGGCTATGCCAGCAAGTTCTGCAAAATCAAGGCGACGATCGGCACCGCCAAGGTCGGCGGGACCGGCACGTACGTGTGGCAGTACTGGAACGGCACGAGCTGGGCCACGCTGACCTGCCAGGATGACACGACGCTGCTGGTGGCCACGGCCGGCACGAACTACGTGAGCTGGACGCCGCCGGCGGACTGGGCCGCCAACACCGCGGCCAACGGGCCGGATGGCGAGGCGGGGTACTTCATCCGCTTTACCTGCACCGTGCTGACCGTGCAGCCGACCACCATCCCCCTCGGCAGCCAGGCGTGGGCGCTGCCGCTCAACGCCGGCGACGGGATCGTGATGCAGGGGTCCGGGCGGATTGCCAGGGCGAACCTGACGGCGCAGACGGCGAGCGGTACGGCAAACGACACGGTGCTGCTGGTGGTCAACGTCACCCGCGGCACCTGCGACGAGATCACCTGGACGGGCGGCGACACGACCGAGACGGATGCCACGCTGGCGCTGAACTACGGGCGCGGGGATAAGATCGCGATCGTGCAAGTGGCCGAAGACGGCACCACGGAGTTTGCGAACGCGAACATCCTGCTGAAAGCGGCCTGAGGACGGTAGGACGACGGACGGATGACGGCATGGTCTACCACGAAGACACGAAGACACTAAGAAGAGCCGCGGCAACACCTGTGTGCCCGCCCGCAACCGGGCGGGCAAACGTGCCTGTCGCCCTGCCGGGCGAAGCCGTCTTTGTGTCTTCGTGTCTTAGTGGTTTGCCTTCCGTGGAGGTGTGAGATGGCCAGGCTACGCGAGCTGAGGATGCCGACCCAGGAGGAGTATCGGGCCCACGGCGATCCGCCCTTTGCCCACGTGCGGGCCGAGGGGTTTGAGATCGCGAACATCGATGACGAGGCCCACGCGGTGGAGGGCTACGTCGCGACCGATCAGTGGGCGCGGGATGGGATGCGGATCCTACCGCAAGCCTGGGCGCGCAAGCTCGACACCTACCGGGCCAACCCGGTTGTGACGTTCGCACACTCCTGGTGGGAGATCCCGCCTGGGCTGGCGACGGAGGTGCGGGTGGATGACGACCGCGGCCTGTGGGCGCGGCTCGAGTTCGACGTCGAGGACGAGATGGGAGGGCCGATCTGGCGGGCGATCAAGACCAAGCGGCTCCGCACAACCTCGGTGGCTTGGCCTGAGGGGCAGGCGGAGGAGTTCGGCGGCTTGGCCGCACGGCCGGATGGCAGCCAGGGCTTCGAGTGGCGGGACAACATCACCTTGATGGAGATCTCCGTCGTGCCGATGCCCTCAGACACCGACGCAGTATTTACCCTGGCGCGGAGTATGGGGCTGAACATTAGCCGCGGCGTGCTCGACGAGATCCAGATCGCGGAGCAGGACCTGGCGGAGATCGCCAGGCGCAGCACAGCACTCGATAACATCATACGACACTGGCGGGGCGAGGGGAGAGCACCGTCTCCCGAGGTCGTCTCCGCCGCGCTCAGCACCGTGGGCGTGCTGGTGTCGTGCGTGCGCGAGGGGCGGGTGCTATCCGCCGCCAACCGGACCCTCGTGGATCAGGCGGTCGAGGCGTTGGCGGCGCTGCAGGCGGCGGATGACGAGAGCCGGGACGGTAGGACGGCGGGGGAACAGGATGCACAGGATAGACAGGATGGTTCCGGCCGTGATCCTGAACATCCTGCACATC
>DATKXO010000026.1:0-2894 GCA_035528995.1 Phycisphaerae bacterium
GGACGGGAACGTGACAGGCAGTGTCGGCTCGCTCGTCGGACACACCGTTCAGACGGGCGACACCTTCGCCCTGGCGAACGGTGCCAGCGGGTTCGTAGCGATCATTGCCGATACCGCCGCGATCCTGCTCGACACGGGCACCACGCTGCCAGCGCGGTTCACGGGCATCGAGGGCGCCACGTTCCTCACGGCCACCGATTCGCTTGAGGCCATCCGCAACCGTGGTGACGCGGCGTGGATCACTGGCGGTGGCCTGAATGCGGCGGCGACACGCGCTGCCCTCGGCATGGCCGCCGCGAACCTCGATACCCAGCTTGGCAACATCCCGACAGTGGCCGAGTTCAACGCAAGGACGCTCGTGGCGGCCAGCTACTCGACCGTGACGCAGGCGCAGGTGCAGGCCAGCGTGACCGCCGCGCTCACAGCGTTCCCGGCGGCGAAGCCAACCGACGTGCGGATCATCATCCCGTAGGGGTGCTACGATGAGGCTGTTCTTTCAGCCGGCCCGCGAGTACTCTGGAGCCACCGCCTCGGTGATCGAGGTCGCTCCGTCCAACATCGTCATCCGCACCACGGCCGGCGTGGCGGTGGAGAGCGGGCTGGCATACACGGTCGATGCGGACGGTGCCTGGTACGTCGAGAGCACCGACGCCCTCTACGTGCATTTGCAGAAGTACCTGCTCTGGACGTACACGACGACATCGCTCGGGGATGTTTCCGAGGACCACCCGTTCCGCCACGTCACGCCGACGGGCACGCTCCCCGACACCACGCCGCCGGGCGCGTCCGCCATCAGCGTCACGGCCTACACCGACACGACGGTCAGCGGGAGCGTGACGCCGCCGAGCGATGGCGACTACCATCACACCGAGATCGTGGCGGTGATGATCCCTGGCGACGGCAGCGACCCCGTGACGACGACCACGACGGGCACGACGTGGCAACTGGTGGGCCTCAAGGGCGGGCGGGAGTACATCATCGTCGCGGTGGCCGTGGACATCTACGGCAACAGGAGCCTCGTGGGCTACGCGAGCGCGGGGCGGGTGCAGACGGCGGTGGCGGCGGTGCCGGACCTGCCGATCCTGGTGAAACTCTACGTCAACCAGCGGCCCACGCCAGCCATCATCTACTACCTCGACGGCGAGTTGCAGGCGATCCTGAGCGGCGAGAGCGTGAACCACGAGATGGCCCCGATGACGCGCGGCCGGCAGCACAGGTTCCGCATCGAGTGCGGCGCACCCGTGCCCGTGCTGGAGGTGCGGAGCGTCGGGGCGGTGTTCAGCATCCCGCAGGGCGAGGCCGGCGGACTAAAGGGCACGGACGGGAACTAGGCGATGACGAACCCCGACAGGGCGGATGTCAACTTGCAGGGCGTGACGGTCGGCGAGGTGGAAGTCCTCGTGGACGGCCCGTGCTTCGCGTTCGACCTGCCGAGGATCAACGGCGGCTACGACGGGCCGTTCTCCTCGCCGCAGCAGTTGCGCCAGTTCTTCGAGAAGATCCAGTTGTTCCTCAACGTCCAGATGCCGCTCTGGGTAGAGGACTACATTCAGGCCGTGGTGGCCGGGATGCCGCAGGAGGGCGACCGCATCTGGACGCTGCGGGACGGGGTGCTGCCGCTGCCTGCTGTGGACGCTGGCGGCGTGGGCGGCGGGAACGTGATCGGGCACATCAACCGCTACGACGGCGTGGCGGGTCAGGCGGACGTGCATGCCGACATCGGGGACACCACGGACGGGTTCATCACGGACGTGTGGCTCGACCCCGTGCGGCACGTAATGCACGTCAGCAAGGCTCCTGGCGGGGACGGGGCGACCGGTCCAACGGGGCCGACTGGCCCCACTGGCCCGACCGGGCCTACGGGGCCTACAGCACCGACGGGGCCTACCGGGCCAACTGGCCCAGCCGGGCCAGCCGGACCCACTGGCCCGACCGGGCCAACTGGGCCTGCCGGGCCAACAGGCCCCACTGGCCCTACCGGGCCAACGGGGCCTGCGGGTCCTGCCGGGCCAACCGGACCAACGGGACCAACTGGCCCTACAGGACCCACGGGTCCGGCAGGCGGCATTGACGACGTGGCGAGCGGCGACCACTGGATCGATGTGTCGGTGGCGGCTGGCACGGCTACCATCACACACGACGCGCCCTATGGCGGCGATCCATCCGCCCAGACCTTCGCCCTAAAGGACAGCACAGGCACACGCATCCTGACCGTGACGTTCGATTCCAGGGGACACATGGACACTTGGATTCCCGACTTCTAAGGGGCACAGAATGCGACCGAAAGTGGCGGTTTACGCAATCGCGAAGAACGAGGAGGCCCATGTTGGCCGCTGGATGGACGCCGTGTCCGAGGCGGACGGCATCTTCGTCGCCGATACGGGCAGTTCTGACCGCACGGTCGAGATGCTGCGAGAGCGTGGCGCAAGCGTAACGAGCATCAGCATCGACCCGTGGCGCTTTGACGCGGCGCGGAACGCGGCCATGGCCCTTGTCCCTGGCGACTACGAGATTCTGTATGTCGTAGACATGGACGAGGTGCCAGAGGACGGCTGGGCGCGCAAGATCAAGGATGCGTGGACGGGCGACGTGAACTTGCTCGAATACACCGAGGTGTTCAGTCACCGCCCAGACGGTGCACCTGCGATGACGCTCCCCAAGCGGAACATCCACAACAGGGACTTCGTGTGGCGCGGCCCCGTCCACGAGACGCTTGTCCCGGCTCCCGGCAAGGAAGTGCGCTTGGGGCGCTGCCAGATGACGGTGCATCACTGGCAAGACGAGGGCAAGCCCAGAGGCCAGTATCTTCCGCTGCTGGAGTTGGCTGTCGCAGAGGCTCCCGCAGACGACCGCATGGCCTACTACTATGGGCGCGAACTGTTCTACGAGGGCAA
>DATKXO010000027.1:0-5879 GCA_035528995.1 Phycisphaerae bacterium
GATGTGTGGCCTGGTTCTCACCCGTCAGGTGGACCTGACTGAAGCCCTGGAGCTCCGCCTTGCCCAAGGGGTTGGCCAAGGTCTTGGGGCTGCGCGCCGCAAAGGCGGTCAACGCCAGACGCCCGCCCTTCGCTTCATCCAACACCTCAGCCTTGAGATGAATCCCGTTCTTCACCTCGTCAATCAAGCAACCCATGGTATGTGTCCTCCTCGGAATTTATTGGTGGATCAACGCATCGGGAGCAGCTTGCCCGCGATGTCGTTCACAAAAACGGGAACGCATACTTTTAGCACCCCGTCATCGCCCACGCTCACGCGCTCGCACAGCGTGACCTGGCCCGCCAGGGTGCCCCACCATTGCAGGTCGTACGCGCCGGGGGTGAGCCCGCGGAGCAGGATATCGGCGTCCTTGATCGGTTCGACGGCCCGCCCGGCCTTGGACGTCTCCCACTGATAGTCGCGGTTGTAAATCCAGAACGCGCAGCGGTCCCCGCAGCGCAGGCCCTGCGCCGAGTACCGCTGGCTCCGGGTCTGGTAGTTGGTCAGCAGCAGGTGCCCGGTGATGAACAGGCCCTGCCCGACGTTGCATATCTCGATCTCGTGGCGGCCCTCGGGCACGTCGATAGCTAGGCGGTCGCAGTACAGGTCTGTGGTGCCCTTTGGCTTGGTCACCACCACCGGCCGGCGCAGCGCGACCCTGCCGTCGAGGCGTATCTCCACGACCGGATCGCCGACGGGCGCCCCGGCGTCGCTGACGATGCCATTTGTGTTGTTCCCACCGCCCCATACCATTGGAATGAACTGGCCCGCCAAGGGGTATTCGACACGGAAGACGGCGCGGAATTGAAGGCCGAAGCGGTCGAACCCATACCACGTATTGGGGATCAGGTGATCGGGACCTCTTCCCCCGCCATCAATGGAAAAGCTTGAACGGTAGAAGTCGGAGCCGGAGAGCGTCGTGGGAACCTTCAGGTCGCATGGCGGGTCGAGTTCCCGGAAGTGGCTCTGCCCCAGCGAAATCTCCAGCGGCAGCGTCTCCCGCTCGTGCCAGCGCTCCTCCTTGAGGAAGTTGGCGATGCCGCGGTAGTGCGGGTACAGGTTGTGCTTGTGGATGTAGCCGTCCCAGAACCACAGGAATCCAGGCCCGCAGGTTTTCGGCAGGATCGCCGAGGACCACAGGGCGTTGTGCAGCGTGCTCCCATCGGTCTCCCAATCGCACTGGTTGCTGGCGAAACAGACGCCCAATTCGCTGGCAATATGCGGCTTGTGATACAGGTCGGTATTGTCGCGATGGTAGCCCGCCAGCACGTCGGAGATATGGGTGACGCTGTCGTTGTAGCCATAGTGGTGGCTCTGTGTGATCTGGATTTCCGGGATACGCCACATGGCCGGGAAATTCAGCGGATGCCCGGTCGAGGTGGTGATCAGGTGCCGGTAGGGATCGGCCTGCCGGAGCACCTGGCCCATCTCCTGATGCCAGGCCAGTTGCTGGTGGGGGTTGACGAATTGCAGGCCGCAGCCGTCGACCTCGTTCCAGAACTCCCAGCACCAGATGGCCGGGCTGTAACCCCAGCGGGCGGCCACGTATTTCATCTTCTCGCGGGTCATGGCCCGGGCTTCAGGCATATTGAAGTAGTCGGCGGTGTTCTCGCAGGGCCCGCCGTTGGCCTTGCTGTAGGGCGAGCCGGCAAGGTTATTGGGAGCCCAGTTGTTGGCAGCGTCGATGCAGAACATGATCCGCAGATGGCAATCCTCCGCCCAGTTCACGATGGCGTCGAGCTTGGCGCAGCCGGCGAGGTTGATCTCCCCGAATTTCAGGGGCGTCTCCTGCTCCTTGCCGGTCCAGTCGATGGCGTGGGCCCAGGGGGTGTTGGCCCAAAGGCGAAAGGCGGTGCCGCCATGCTCGGCCAGACGCAGGAGCATCTGCCGGAAGTCCTCGAGCTTCTGGCCGGCGAAGTGGGCCATCATGTTCGGCCAGCAGATGTTCGAGCCGATGGGGTAAAAGGGGTTGCCATCCTCGGTGGCAAAGCTGTAGCCATTGGCGCCCAGGCGGACATGACCGGGATGGTCGCCGGGAACCGCCTCGAACGCGACGGTCTCCAGTTCGATCCGCCGGCCGTCGCGGCAGTCGTACCACAACTTCACGTCGTGCCTGCCCGCCACATTGGCCGAGACGCGCACCCGGAACACCAGCGGCCCGATGGCGATGGCCCGCTCGATGGCCTTGGGGTCGCCGGGTACGGGATCCAGCCGGTGGTCGCGGTCGGCGAACCCGTACACCTCCCGCTGCGTCCCGTGGGGATCCGTCATGACCCCCCGCAAACGGATGTCGCGGGTGTCGAAGGGATTCAGCCCCGTCAGGTCTTCGGGAGCGGGGAAGGTGAACTCGACGCGCTGGTGCAGCGGACTTGAAATCATGCTATTCCCTCCATTCTCTTCGCACCCATTCATAGACGGTGTCATACGCCACACACGCCTTCGGCCGCCAACCACCACTCGGGGTCGGGCGGGGTGACAACGCCGCGTTCGACGGCGATGGCGTAGAGCGGGCCGGAGTTGGGGCCGAAAGTTCCTTCATAGCCCGAGTCCGCGCCGGTCCAAAGCATGAACTCCTTGCCGGTGCCGTAGGGGCCATGAAACAGGCCGTCGGCAAACCCTTGTTCGAGGCTGTCCGCGATGGCGCGGGCCTCGGCCGCCAAGCCGTTGCGCGACAGCGCCCGCAGATAATAGCTGCTGAGCACAGGCGACAGCGCGCCGTCGGTGTAGTTTTCGTAAGTCGGCTTGGTCTGGTAGCCGAGCCGGGGCAGCATGTGGTCCTCCGGCGCGATGGACAGCAGGTTCATCGGCAAGCCCACGTATCCGCTTTCCGGAATCACCTCCCGCCGCTTCGCCTCGAGATTCGCCAGCGCTTGCCGCGCGATCGCCGGTTCCATGACGCCAAAGGCGCAGGCCACGCCGTTGACCCACATGAACCCGTAGTCGTGGAGCTTTCCGTCGCGGCTGCGCCAGCCGGAAACCCAGCCGGTCGCGGGATTGACCAGTTGCCGGGCATAGTTGGCGGCCAACGCGGCGGCGGCATCGCCGCAGCGCGCGGCCAGCCGATCATCGCCCAGACGGACGCAGAGGGCGGCGGCGTTCTTCAGGCCGCGGAACGACCAGGCGTTCACATAGGCGTCGATGTGCCCGAAGCCGATGACGTCCACGGCGTTGCTGCTCCAACGGTAGGTTCCGGAATTGCCCGAGAGCGAGCGGCAGACGATCATGCCTTCAGCGGCATCGAAGTTGTCCAGAACGCGCCGGGCGGCGGCGCGGATGCCGGGGCCGACGCGCGTCAGCCAGTCCTGATCGTCGGCAAGCTGCACGATCCGGCCGGCCCCGCAGAGCAGGATCGGATCGGAGTCGAGATAGAGGTTGCGGTGATAACTGTAGCCGCCGGCGTCGAGCAGCGCACGGCCGACGGAGAATCTGACCAGGTCCAGCGGATCCGGGCCGACGGACGGCCGCGCGGTGAACGCGGCGAAGTCGAAGGCGGTGTGCTGGTTGACATGGCAGTTCGTCGAGATCGCGTTATTCGAGAAACCGCCGAACTCCGGACGAAACGCGGAGAAGCCCGCGGTCCAGCACGTTCGCAAGCCATCCGAAAGTGTGGCCTCCTGGTCGGCAGGCACCGGCAACAGGGCGCAGGGACGCAGTTCAAGAACGGCACGCTGCCGGCCCCGCGGGATGACGGTCGGCGCATCCGGGGTGTCCGGCCGGGCCAGCACGAACCCGGTGGAACGTGCTTCGCTGGCGCGGTAGCTCTCGGTGTGGAAGCAGCCGTCCCCCTCGATCAACCGCACCGAAAGGCAGCCGCCGTCGTCCGCCGCGATCAGGGCGGGCAGCTTCACGAAGCCATTCCGCCCCTCCCGGTTCTGCGGCATGGCCGCCACGCTCGTGAGGCCGGCACGCATGTTCCAAAGGAGACGCCAGGCTTCGCCCTCGATGACGGGCAGATCCGCGTCGGCCTCCTGTTCGAGTTCGACCGTCAACGCGGCGACGGTCACAGTGAAAGCGGCGTGGACGGTGACCCCGGCACCGGTGGCGATGTCGCGGTAGCGCACCTGGTTGCCTGCCACCTCGACGGATCCGGTCATATTCTGGGGCACGAAGTTGCCCGCCGCCGTGAGGTAGGAGGGGCCGTTCTGCCCGCCGAGGGTATCCCCGCTACCGAAGATTCCCCTGAAGAACAGGCGGTTGCCGGCCGGCGGCCGGGTAGCGAAATGGTTCCAGTCGAGCCGGGTGAGCATCGGCCGGATCAGCGAGAAGCCGACCGTCAGCCGCTCGCCACGGAAAACCACTTCCAGCGGATTGCGCGTGTCGAGCGTCATGCCGGCCGGCGCGGCGGGGGCGAAGGTGCCCCGCTCCAGTTTGCGCCGGTACGCCGGCGCCACGACCTGGCCAAGCTCCTCGCCAAACGCGCTCAGGTGATGGAGCGTGCCGAACGGCACATTGTATGGGCCGCCATTGCACTCGCCATGGTTCGCCCACACCGGATGTTCGCGGTCGCATTCGACCCGGAGCAAATCGGTTTCGATGCCGCCCAGTTCGATCCGGTGCGGAACCTGTTCCGCCATCGCTTGGCGGAAATGCGCCTCCATCGCCTCGATCGGCATCTCCTGCGTAAGCCCCTCCCCCGCACACTTAGGGTTCGGCGGCAGTTCGACATCCGCGACCACCTGCCAGCGGTTCGCGGCGCGGTCCAGAACCGACACCGTGACATGCGCCGGATGCGTGGGCACGTTCGGCACCCAGCGCCCGCAAAGGCTTTGCTGCGACACCATGGGCAGTTCCAGCCGCGCCACGCGCACCGGCCGCAGGAACCGCAGGTAGCGTACCGCGGTCTGCGCCTGGATTTCCCGTTCCAGCTCGGGATGCATGATCGTTCGCCGCCCGGCGTGATGCACCGGGAAGTCTTGCAGTGTCGTCGGTTCAGCTTTTTTCATGGTTCTATTACCTCCACCAGCCGTCGTGTCGCCGGATCTATGAACTCAACCTCAACCCCCGGTGGCACGGCAATCCTGCCAGCCACGCCGCTCTCAGTCCGGAAGAACTCCGCCTCGATCAGCCCCTGTGGCGTCGGCACGGTCACCCGCACTTTGCGCAGATCCCCCAGGAACGGATTGACCGCCACGCGGGTCCAACCCGGCGTCAGGGGCGACAGCCCCGCGATGCTCCGGATCAGGTAGACGCACGGCGACGCTCCCCAGGGATGCCCGACGCTGGACCACCAGTCGTCGTTGCAAACCGTGTTTTCCGGCGTCGTCGTCAATCCGGCATCGAGGAATGCGCCCCACTGCTGCCGGATCTCCCGGAGCACGGCGCCCTGTTCGCCCAGGCGGTGCAACACCTCCAGCAGATGGATGTGAAAGAACACGCCGCAAGGCTGCAGCACGCCGGGCCGCTTCCACGTCCGCGCCAGCAGCTCCGCCGGAGCCTCGGCCAGCCCCGCCAGGATCGCCAGCAGGTTCACATGCAGGCTGACCTCGGGCGACGGCCGCCCCTCCACCACGCAGTCGGCATAGACGTTGCGTCCACTATCCCAGTGGTGAGCAAGCAAACCCGCGCCGAGACTGGCCCGCAACTGATCGAAGCGTCCGGCCTGCGCTAGTTCCTCCGGCTGACCACCGCACGCGCGCAACAACCGCGCCGCAGACTGGAGCGCCATTGCATAGAGCAGATTGATCGCGGTGGGAATGCCGTCGTGCCGGATCGAGCGCAGATCCCGGCCGTCCAGCAGCCCGGGATGATCCACCCAGTTCCACCCGGTCAGACCGCGCAGGCGCGGATCCCCGTCGGGGCCCTCCCCAAAGAGGCGCTGGAAGCCGTCCAGCAGGCGCACC
>DATKXO010000028.1:0-14312 GCA_035528995.1 Phycisphaerae bacterium
CGGTAGGGCGACGTTGTCGGCCACCGTCATCGAGTTGAACAACGCCCCGCTCTGAAACAGGATGCCGAAGTGCTTGCGAATCTCGTTGAACTCGTCCTCGGACATCCGGGTGATGTCCCTCGGCTCGGTCATCTTCTTCGTTCGGTACTCGATGCGCCCGCCCTCGAAGTCGTACTCGCCGATCAGGCAGTTCAGCAGCGTGCTCTTGCCGCAGCCGCTGCCGCCCATGATGACGATCGTCTCGCCGCGATACACGTCGAAGCTCACGCCGTCCAGGACGCGGGACTCCCGACCGTCGGTACCGGTGAAGGACTTGACCAGATCCCGCACCGAGATGACCACGTCCGCCCCGGACATCAGATGCCCCACACGTAGAAGACGGCCGTGAAGACCGCGTCCGTCCCGATCAGGGCCACGATGCACTTGACCACCGTGCCGGTCGTGGCCCGTCCGACGCCCTCGGCCCCGCCGCGGGCGTTCAGCCCCTGGTAGCAGGCGATCATCGAGATCAGCACGCCGAACACGCCCGCCTTGACCAGCCCGGTGATGAAGTCCTTCAGATCCAGCGCCTCGCGGGTCAGATCGATGTACGTCTGCGAGGGCACGTCGAGTATCAGCAGGCTGGTCATAAATCCGCCGAACACGCCGACTACGTCCGCAATCACCGCCAGGCCCACCAGGGCAGTTACGGTGGCCAGGAATCGAGGGACCACCAGAAAGTGAAACGGGTTCAGGGCATGCGCCCGAAGGGCCTTGATCTCCTCCGACTCCACCATGGCCCCGATCTCCGCCGCGATCGACGCCCCCGCGAAGCCGCTCAGCACGATCGCGGTAATCAGCGGACCCAGCTCCCGAACGATGGCGATGGCGATGATGTCCGCCACGCGCTCGATCTGGCCGTAGCTCTCCAGCGTCGGAGCCATCTGCAGCGCCAGGATGATCCCGATGAAGATCTGCACCAGCACGACGATGGGCACGGCCTTGATGCCCACGCGTACCATCTGGTACGCCACGGCCGGGCGCCGCAGCTTGACCCCCGGCACGAACAGCCCCCGGTAACACCACCGAGCCGTCGTCCCGAGCAGGCCGGCTAGGCCACCGACAAAGGAGACATTGGCACGGGCCTTGTCCGTCCGGTGCTGAACGACCCGCCCTAGTGACTCGACCGCAGCCCGGGCCCCGGCACGCTTGGGAGCCTGTGACCCGGGAGGATCGCTCATTGCGCCAGCGCCTCTTCTTCGCTGTCCAGAATGGTGAAGTATTTGTCCAGCGTGGTGATCTCGAAGATGCTTCTCACCCGCTCGGTCGGGGCCACCAGCACCAGCTTGCCTTCCTGGTTCCTCAGGGTGTGGGCGATCTTGACCAGCGTGCCGACCCCGGAGGAATCCATGTACTCCACGTCACCCAGGTGAACCACCAGAACCGGCGGCTTCTCCTCGCACACGCTCAGCAACGCCTCCTGGAACTCGGGCTGGTAGCGCAGGTCGATCTCCCCGCTGGCCTCGACCACCGTACCGCGCTCCGACCGACGGATGTTCTTGATCGTTCCCTTCATGGCCCCAATAGCTTAATCATAGATAGCCGCATTCCACCGCCCTCGGCCGGTGCGTAGACCACGCGATCCATCACCGATCGAATGATGTGCACACCCAGACCCCCCGGGCGGACGTCCTTGAGGTCTCGACCGCAAATGGTGTCCGGATCCACCTGCTTGCCGAAGTCCCGGATCTCGAACCGGATCCCTTCTCGACCGTTCTCGCGCACTCGGGTCACGCAGACCTCCACCGCCTGGTCGCATCTTCCTTCGTAGCCGTGTTTGATGACGTTTGTGATCGCTTCGTCGACGGCCAGGACGATCCGCGCAATGCAATCCTCGTCGAAGCCCACCTCATGGGCGACCTTGCGGACCGCCTCGCGGACCTTCGGCAGGTTCCCGGGATCGCTTTGAATGCGAATCCGCGTCGGCTGATCGGCTGGCGGCGGATCCAAAACGCTCACTCGCTGGCACTGGGGACCGCGGCCTCGCCGCTCTCCAGGTGCCGTCTCCAACGGTCCACCGCGACGCGGCGAATCCGGGCTGGATCATGCGCCCGGTAGCCCATCCGCTGGCCGGTTAGCCGACCCAACTCCCCGATCGCGAAGAACCGCACGCTCTCATCCTCGTCGTCGAGCCGGTCAACCAGGGCCACGATCAGTGTGCGGTCTGGCCTCCCCTCAACGGCGTCCCCGGCACGCTTGATCGCCCGGCTCCGGTCCGCTGGGCTCCGTGCCTCCAACAGCATGTGGGGCGACCCGTTTGTCGGGCCACAGCCTGTCCACAGCAGCGGCAGAAGGAGAATGATCCCGCGTTGCTCCCTCAAGCCAACTTCCCCACGTTCAGCCCAACCCCAATCTCGAATGACTCGGATGGAATTATAGGTGGGCCGTCTCTAGGTGCAACCGGCCGTTGGAAGCGCCTCGACGGCAGGGTACAATCCCCCAATGCCCATCCGACGACCACTGGCAATCCCGATGGTGCTCGGCCTCCTGTTGGCGGGATGCAGTTTGGCACCCGGTACCGACCTTTACACCATCGCCGACGGCGAGCAACTGCCTGTTCTGCGCGAGCGGATCGGTACCTTCTCCGCTATCAACCGACCGCTACGGCTGGTGATCCACGACCCCGGAACGCTGGCCATGGTGCCCTTTGACATCGGTCCGGTTGATTTCGACACCGAGATGGTCTTGCTGGCGAGCATGGGGGCCACCCCTTCCGACGGCTATTCCATCCGTATTCGCCGCATCTGGCGCGACGGCCAGTGGTTGCGCGCCCGGGTCGAGCGGCGGTTTCCACCGCCCGACGCACTGAGGCGGGGAAAGCCGGCCAGCCCCTATCACGCGGTGGTCGTCCGCCGTTGTGACCTGCGGGTGGGGGGCTTCACAGCAACGGTGTCGGCCGATGCTTTCGGGCAGCGCCCCCGGTAGCGCCAACCGACAGGGCCCGGCTCATGGACTCGGAAAACGCCCTGGTCATCGAGAAGCTCGACGAGGCCAATGCCCTGCGCCCAGAGACGTTGCGTTTCCTGCTGGCACGCGAGGGAGAGAGTCTCTCCGCTGCCGACCGCCGCGTGCGCCGGCTCTTGCAGCATGTGGCCGACCAGCCCCTGCGGATCGGGGCGGTCGTCCGGGCGGCACGGGCGGCGAGCCTGGTCAGCGCCGCCATGCTCATCGAATCGCCGGGCCGGCTCGGATCCGTCTTTGTCCCAGCTGGCGACCTGTCGGGGTCGCAGGGTGCGGCCACCGTGGCCGCCCTCCGGGTCCTCCAGCAGCACGCCCGCAGCACCTCGCTGACTCTGCTGCAAAGCCTGCTGGGTGCAGAGGAACGCCGCCAGTCACCCGTGTTCGCCCGGGCCGGATTCGAACTCCTCGCCGACCTGGCCTACCTCGACCGGCCGGCCGAAGCGCCGCATCCCGACCCTGCCAAACCACCGGGTCTGGAATTCCTACCCTTCCGCTCCGAATCCGAGCCGCTATTCGTCGAGGTCCTGGCCCGCACCTACCAGGACAGCAGGGATTGTCCACGCCTCACGGGCGTCCGCCGGACCGAAGACGTGCTGGCCGCCCATCGCGCCAGTGGCATTCACGACCCGAACCATTGGTTGCTGTTGAAGATAGGAGGCCGCCCGGTCGGCGTGCTCCTGTTGGCCGGTGTGCCGGACCGCAACGCCTTCGAGGTGGTCTACGTCGGCGTGGTGCCGGAGGCTCGCGGGCGGCGGATCGGCGACCTTCTTCTTGACCGCGCGGTAGACATCTGCCGTCGCAACGGCAACGCCGATCTGACCCTCGCTGTGGACGGCAACAACGAACCCGCACTGCGGCTGTATCGTCGTTGGCGCTTCCGCGAAGTATCGCGTCGTCAGGCCTGGATCTGGCTCAATCCGGAGCGACCCTCGGACGCCGGCGATCTCCGCTGACGTTATCCACACAATTATGCACAGGCCGCTCAGCTTTGTGGCTTGATTGTGCAAACAAAAAAAAGTTCCGTGCTAACTACTTGTGTGGCTAAAAGCAGGTGGATGTGCACAAGAATCGTTCATGATTTGTAGTTGACCACGCCGCCATCGCGTGATAACTTCTACCCTAGAGCGGTCGCACGGAGGAGGTCACCTGTCTGGGACACGATGCCAGCGACCATGACCCGCTAACGAAAATCGAAGCGTAATTCTTGATCTGCGCGGAGGAGCCCCACGGTGATTGTCTGCCCTTCCCACGCCGACGTCGCTTCCCAACTCGAGAACCTCATCGCCGAGAAGGTCGGTCCGCAGCGATACAAGGTCTGGTTCAAGAATGCCACCCGCTTCCTGTTCGCTGACGGGTTCCTCAAGGTCGGTGTCCCTAACCTCTTCATTGGCGGATGGATCGAGAGTCACTTCATCGAGACCATTGCCGACGCCGCCCAGGAGGTGACCGGCCGCCGGCCCGAGGTCGTCTTCAGCATCGACGCGGAGCTGGCCCGCGAGCTGCGCAAGAAGCAGCCGGACTCCCAGGTCGACTTCGTGGCCAACAATCCCGAACGAGAGGCCCGCCAGCGCATGCGCTCCGGCTCGACCCCGCCGGCTAGGCCGCTCAAGGGCCGACTCGAGGACTTCGTCGTCGGCACCTCGAATCGCATGGCCTTCGCCGCCGCACAGAGCGTCGCCGAGCAGCCCGCAACCCAATACAACCCCCTGTTTATCCACGGTGGCTGCGGTCTGGGCAAAACCCACCTCTTGCAGGGCATCTGCAACGAGATTCAACGCCGACGCCCGGAACTCGCCTGCCGCTACGTCTCCGGCGAGGATTTCACCAACCAGTTTGTCTTCGCCGTCAAGGGCGGCAATCGCGACGCGTTCCAGCACCGCTTTCGTAACGTCGACGTCCTGATCATCGACGACATCCACTTCTTCGCAAACAAGCGGGCCACGCAGGAGGAATTCCTGCACACCTACAACGCGATCGACGCGGCCGGCCGGCAGGTGGTCATGTCCTCTGATGCCCACCCCAAGCTGATCGGTCACCTTTCCGACTCGCTGGTCACCCGCTTCGTTTCGGGAATGGTGGTCAAGATCGAGTCCCCGGACCTGGACGTCCGGGCCGAGATTCTGCGCCGCCGGGCACGCAAGATGAATCTCCATTGCCCCGAGCCGGTCATCGACTTCGTGGCCCACGCCGTGCAAACCAACGTTCGGGAACTGGAAGGGGCTCTTTTACGACTGGTGGCCGCCACCGAGCTCGACGGTGAGCCGCTAACCGTCGAGCTGGCCGAACGTTCCATCCGCGACCTGCTCCGGCAGACCGTCCCCATCGTGCGGCTGTCGGACATCGAGAGTGGCGCGGCTATCTTCTTCGGTCTAACCCCGGCCGATCTCCATACATCGCGGAAGACAAGGACGATCGCGCTGGCGCGCGGGATCGCGATGTATCTGGCGAGAAAACATACGGATATGAGCTTTCCGGAGATCGGCCGCTTTATGGGCAACAAGGACCACTCCACGGTGATTCTGGCCACCCGGAGGATCCAGCGCCTGCTGGACGGCGACGAAACCGTCCGGTGGATGACCCCCTCCGGGGAGTGCAGCCGGAAGATCACTCAGCTTATGGATGAGCTCGAAACGCAGATCGAAAAGGGCAACGGAACGCCGTAGCGAGTGTGACGCCGCCTCGGGTGCGGCGGCAACTCAGGAGTGGTCTACTGGAAAGCGGGGCTCCGGCGCGGGCCCCGCTTCTCTGCGCCCTGGTTGCACAATCCCCGATCACGCACGCATAATGCCAGTTCCAGAATGACCCTACCGACTCACGAGCCGCGAACTTCAGTTCGCGCGGCCCATGTCGCCCTGGACACGTCGAATTGGGCGGGCACCCAATCGGCACAACCGAACTGCAAACGGTATAATGTCGAAGGCGCCTTGAAGACCCTACTACTTCTGGGGGCACAGACGCCTACACGAACGTAGGGATGGTGGTATGCCCCTGATCAAAAGCGTTTCTGGAATCCGCGGCATCGTCGATCCGGCCTGTGGCCAACCGGTGACCTTGACGCCTGAGGTGGCCCGCGACATGGGCCGGGCCTTCGCAACCTACCTGGCCCGCGGCGGCGTCGGCGATTCAGCGCGTCGCACACTGATCGGCTCGCGCGACGGCCGCCCGGGCGGACAGGTGTACCTCGACGCCTTCGCCCAGGGAGCCTGGGACTGCGGCGCGCTGGTCATCCCGTCGGGCGTCGTCTCCACGCCGGGCACCGCCCTGGCCGTCGCGGAGAACGCCGAACCGCTGGGCGTCGCCGGAGGCGTGGTCATCACCGCCAGCCACAACCCCCAGCAATGGAACGGTATCAAGCTGCTCATGGGCGACGGCCGGGCGCCGACCGCCTCCGAGGCGGCGGCCGTCTTCGACCTCTTCGATCGCCGGGACTTCGACGCGGTCAACACGTCGCCTCCACCCGCGCCACCGCCGGTCCCCGACATTCACCAGGCCCACGTGGCCCGCGTCCTGAAGCAGGTGGACTGCGACGCCATCCGCGCCCACGGTTTCCGCGTCATGCTGGACAGCATCAACGGTGCCGGCGCCCAGACCGGCCGCATGCTCCTCGAACGCCTCGGCTGCACCGTTCAGCACGTCAACGATCAACCGGGCAGTGCCTTCGGCCGTTCCCCCGAACCGACCGCGGAGAACCTTCAGGACTTCTGCGCTACCGTCGCGGGCGCGGACGTGGCCGTCGCCTTCGTTCAGGACCCCGACGCCGACCGCCTGGCCATCCTGGACAACACCGGACGGTACATCGGCGAGGAGTACACCCTGGCCCTGGCCGCCAGGCACGTCTTCGCCAACAACCCGGGACCGGCCGTCGCCAACCTCTCCACTTCGCGAATGATCGACGACCTGGCCGCCGCCGCCGGAGCGCCGTGCGTCGTGCATCGCTCGGCCGTCGGCGAAGCCAACGTGGTCGAGACCATGCGCCGAGTGAGCGCCCACGTCGGTGGCGAGGGCAACGGCGGCGTGATCGACCCGCGCGTGGTCTACGTGCGCGACTCGCTCATCTCCATGGCCCTGGTCCTGCAACTCATGGCCGACGAGGATCGCCGGCTGTCACGGATTGTGGACCAGATCCCGCGATACGCGATCGTCAAGGAGAAGCTCGAGGTCGATCATCCGCGCATCGCCCGCATCCTGACCGCGCTCAAGGACGCGTTCGCCGACCAGCGCATCAACGACCTCGACGGCCTGCGCATCGACTGGCCCGACCGCTGGGTCCACGTCCGGGCCTCCAACACCGAGCCCATCATGCGCCTCATAGCCGAAGCCACCGACGAACAGTCCGCCCTCGAGTTGATCGCGCACGTGCGCGTCGTGGTGGACGCAACCCTATAACCGACAGGGCTGCATCAACAGCGCAGCCTATCTAACATCCAAGTCGATTCTCGGTGTTCCGTCGGTTTCTGGAGAACTTGCTGTTAATTCGGATTGTCTGACGGCGCCGTCCTGCCCAGCGCCGCCCGCACCTGCGACAGCCATTGCATGCACTGCCCACGACGCGACGAATCGCTGAGCTTCTGATACGCGGCCGCCAGGTGGCGCTCCGCCGCCTCGTACTGGTGCAGGTCCCGAGCGAAGATGATCCCCACCAGCATCCGCACCTCGTGCGATTCGGGGTCCGACCCGTACGTGTCCAGGTACCGCTCGAAGGCTGCGGCCGCCTGCGGCGTTCGACCCGTTGCGTAGAACTGCCGGGCAACCGTGATCTGATGCCGCGCGGACAGGCACTGGGCCGGGTCGATGGCGATCAACTCCTCATACAGACCCGCGGCCCCCTCCGAGTCACCCCGGGCCAGACGCTCTGTGATCTGCAATCGCAGCCCGCTGATCCGATCCATGCGGGCCTCCTCCGCCTCACGCTGCTGCGGAAGCACCGTGACCGGCCGGGCCACACGCCCGTACTCCGCTCGGGCCCGGGCCTGCGGGTCGGTCATCACCGCCCGGTAGGCCCGTCCCTGGCTCCAGCGCTTGATCAGTGCCAGCATGTCGAACTGGTCGCGCGGCAGCACTCGGATCAGCAGCATGCCCATCGTGGCCGCAAAGCCGAACAGGTACCCGTACAGGTGCGCCTCCGTGGCCACGTTGCCCGCCCCTGCGATGCTCGGCGCGATCACGTTGTCCCACAGAATGATCTTCAGCCCGATCATGATCATCGCCGGCAGCTCGAACGTGCCGATGAAGAACAGCATGTACAACACCGTGATGTGGCTGCGCGGGAACAGCACCAGGTACGCCGTGGTCACGCCGGCGATCGAACCCGACGCCCCCATCAGCGGCGCCGAGTTGGTCAGCGCAAAGCCCCAGGCGGCCAGAATGCCCGCCGCCAGGTAGAACAGCACGTAGGCCGCGTTGCCCAGCTTGGCGTTCACCGCGTTGCCGAACACCCACAGAAACAGCATGTTGCCCAACAGGTGCACCCAGTCGGCGTGCGCGAACTGATAGGTGACGAACTCGTGCAGCGACGGGTACGCCGTATTCAACGTGAAATACGTGTCTTTGAACTGTTGCAGATCCCGGTTGCCCGAGAAGTCCAGCATGACGAACAGCAGAACGTTGAGCCCGATCAGGGCGTAGTTCCCCAGCGGCGTCCGGTGGACGGGAGTCTCGGTACGGATGGGGATGATCATCGCGGTCCCCGCGTCGGCCACGCGCGGGCCTGCCTCGAGCACCCGCGTCCTCGGACGCGCCGCCCGGAGTACACCGCGCCAGTTCGCCCTGAGCTATTCCTCTTTCGGAGGCGCTTCACCGAGGTCCGGAACCTGGCCCGTGGCCACAGCCGTGAACTGCATGCGCAACTGGTGGAGTATGCCGGCCAGCATCTGGCCCTCCTCCGGCCCAAGGTTGCCCTTGGTCTTCTCCTCGATCAGCTCCAGCATGTCGATGTGGTACTTGGCCAGGCTCAGATCCGGCGGCATGACCTTGCCTTCCGGCGTCCGGTAACCGCCGATGGACATCACCGCCGGTACCGCGATCATGTTCAACAGATCGGCCATCGTCGGCTGGGGCAACGGACCGCGCTTCTGGTCCTCCGCCTTCTCTTCCTCGGCCGCCAGCCGTTCCTTGTCGCGCTCGGCCTCTTGCTTCCAGTCCGAATCGACGTGAATCTTGCCTTTGCCCGGCTCTTCGCTCATCGGATTCCCTTTGTCCGTCGCCTTCTGGGGCTATCGAGGGTGAATCGCCATCACCCCGCGGGGCACTATACCCGAAACTCCTCCACTGCGGGAAGCGTGTCGCACAATCGCTGCAGCGCCGATCGCTCGTACAGGGCGAAGAAGTAGTCGCGCCGGTCGGCCGCCTCGTTGTCCCGCAGGCCCTCGGTCGTTTGTCGGACCCGTTCCTCCAGGTCACGCTCTGCCGCCGGGCGCAAATCCAGCATGCGCCGACTGATCGACCGTATCTGGTGGAACACCTCGCGGCGCTCCGCCCGCCGCCGTCCGTTGGTCGCACGCAGGGATCGCGATTGCCCTACCGCCTTGGCCCTTGCTTCGACCAACTCGTCGATGCCCGATCCGGCCGACAGATGGCGCTGTGGGTTCCAGGTCAGGTCGCGTTGCTGGTGCTTCAGCGCCCGCAGCACGTCCGGCGTAGCGTCGTGCCGCGGCAGATCCAGCCGGAGCGTGGCCGAAACACACGCCATCACCGGCGGTTGCACGCCGAAGTAGCGCTCGATGAGCCGGTCCGTGATCCGATCGTATTTGGCTCCGCCGATCCCGTGAACGAACAGGTCGGCCAGCAGCATGCGGGCCCACAACGTCAGCATCAGCGCCCGAGGCCGAAAGAGCACGCCGTCCAGCTCCCTCAGCGCTTTGAGGGCCCGGTCCCAGGTCGCGAGCTTGTCCAGCCCGATACAACCGACCGACTGCTGGTCGGCGTACAGGAACAGGGTGTCTCTTCGCTGCTCGACGAACAGCCGGCTTCGCGGCTCGTGCGTGTGCCGGACCCACAGTGGGAGTTCCAGGCGATCCCCATCCCGGATCAGATCGGGGATCGGGCGCTGGCTGCCGCGAATACCCTGGGCGCCACGGTACTCCGCCAGCGACGCGTTGTAGCTCTCGAAGAGCCGCGGCGCGTTCCCCAGGATATCCACCAACAACGGGCAGATCCACGACCTGCTCACCCGCGTCTCCAGCATCCTCACGCCGAACTCCGACTCCAACGAGCTGCGTGCGGCAGTGGCCTGATCCACGAAGCTCGAGGGACCGTCCAGCGACCCGAACCGCTCGAGATACGGCCCCATCATCGACCGCCCGAACCGTTCGCCCAGAGCCTGCCGCACTGACTCTCGCAGACGCGCCACGTGCGCTCCGTCCAGCGGCGGTATGTCCTCGTAGGTCGTGCCCGGAGCGACGTCGGCGAACTGCATCGCATGCACACGCAGGCCGCCGTCGGTCAGCATCGGCACCGACAGCGCCGTAGTCTTGGCCACGTCCGTATCCACGGTCAGGTTGACCGCCACGCCGCCGACGGCCTCTGCCAGCCGCGAGGCGACGACGTGCTTGGCCCACACGCCGGGGTGGATGAACTCGGGCTGGTGGCCCGTGACCACGAACGGCCGGTCCTGGTCGGTCTCCGTGATGCGCCGGCGCGCTTCTCTGCGCACGTCCCTCAGGTCCAGACCCGCCAGCGTCACCGTCCATGACGCAACTCGGGCCGGGGCGGCCTCGAGCGCGGCGCGCATGGCGGCCGGCGCCGGCTCGACCAGTACGTCGCCGCTGTGCACCGGGGTCTGGAGCTTGGAGAAGGTTAGCAGGATCGCTTCCTCTACCCCATTGGGGGGCTAACTCGCGATGCGCACGGCCTCCACTTCATCTGGCGGTGCCGGCCAGGTACTCCGGCCCAGCGCCGCCTCCAGGACGTCGACATAGTATTGATACCTGGTGGCCGGTTCGTCCAGTCCGCCGCCGAATCGCCGGTCGGCGTCGTTGTAGATCAGCGGTACGGGCAACTCGACGATCCGCATCCCGGCCCGGGCCGCCTGGACCCAGACCTGCAGCGGCATGGCGTAGCCCGGCTCGGTGACAGCAAGCTGACACAGCGCCGACACCCGGTAGGCCTTGAACCCGCAGAAGGCGTCCGTGATGCCCAGATCCAGCCGCTCGTTGAGCAGCTCCGTGATCCGGGCGTTGATCAGCCGCCGGTCCGTCGGGCCTGCCGAGTCGCCTTCCAGACCCACCAGGTATCGCGAACCGCTGATCAGGTCCGCGTCGCCGCGACGGGCGGCCGCCACGAACCTCGGTATGAACGCCGGTTCGTGCTGCTCGTCGCAGTCCATGGTGATCAGCCAGTTGAAGTCCGCCTGGACGGCGTAGTTGAAGGCGTCGGCCAGGGTCCGCCCGTAGCCCAGGTTGGTGGCGTGGCGGACGACCCGCAGGTCCGGTTGGGCAGCCAGAATCTGCCGCGTCCGGTCGGTCGAGCCGTCGTCAACGACCAGAATATCGTCGATCCGGGTCCGGGCCTGGCGCAGGACGCCCTCCAGGTAGCGTTCCTCGTTGTACGCGGGGATGGCCAGGAGAAACCGTGGGGCTGCCATATTCACTCCCTGTGAACCCGCCGGACTGGCGGTTGGGCCCGCTAGAGGCTAAATAGTAGATAGGCAGCGTGGGGGGGTCAACCTGGCGGGCCGGTGGGGCCGCCCCCCTCCCCCAATACTGGCAATAAGGGTGATCGGGCCGATCCGGGCTGCGGCGGCCGAGTGGGGCATTTTCGCCAAACTTCTGCCGCCCGTGGACCCGATTTCTGGAAACAACGAGGAGTTTCGCGCCATGAAGATCATTGCGGATAAGGTGCATCATGCGCTGGTGTGCACGGCCGCCCTGACCTTGCTGGGCATGGGATCGGGTTGCAGTCTCATTCGCCAGCGGCAGGCGGACGTCCACGTGGACCGCGGGCAGCGGCTGCTGGCCGATGACGAGCTCGAGGTCGCCCTGGCCGAGTTCCAGGCCGCCGTCGAACTGGACCCCCAGTTGGCCGTGGCCCACTCCAAGATGGGCGTCATCTACCAGCGCATGGGCGAGTACGAGCGGGCCATCGAGAGCTTCGCCAACGCGATTCGCTACAACCCCTTTTCGTTCACCGACTCGCTGAACCTGGCCCAGCTCTATCACTTCACCAAGCGGCTGCACGACGCCGTCGAGGTGTACCTGCACGCCTGCGACCTGAAGCCCGACGACTTCGACGCCCAGCTCAACCTGGGCGTGTGCTATCAGCAGATGGGCGAGGTCGAGCAGGCCGTCGAGCGTTTCCAGAACGCCATCGAGATCGACGCCGACCGCCCCCACGCCTTCGTCAACCTGGGCGTCGCCTTCGACACGCAGGGCAAGTACTACGAGGCCATCCACTCCTACCAGGAGGCCCTGGAACGCGACAACCATCAGCCGCTGGTGCTGGTCAATCTGTCGCACACCTACATGAAACAGGATCGGCTCAAGATCGCCCGCGTGTCGCTGGAGACGGCCATCGACCTGGACGGGCAGCTCGCACCGGCCCACGAGGCTCTGGGCTACTGCCTCTTTCGCATGCAGGACTACGACGGGGCCGAACAGGCCTACAAGAACGCCGCGGCGTACGATGCGGAATTGCCCAACACCTTCGCCGGTTTGGGCTCCATCTATGCCCTGCGTTACGTTCAGGACCGGTCCCGGACGAACCTGCGCGACCGGGCCCTGGATTACTGGCACCGCAGCCTGGAACTCGACCCCGACCAGCCCAAGATCCGCAACCTGGTGGCCAAGTACAAACCCCCCTCGACCGATCCGGAGACTATCCTGCTGACCGATCACCAGCCGGATCGTTAGCCGCCTTCACCCGCAGTGGCATGCCTTCACCGGCGCGCCCGGTGCAGGCATGTCGCTGCGCTCCCCGTTGACCTTTGTGGGGCATTGCGTTTGCCCACGCCGCGCGGTACCCATCGCGACAGCGGCCGGCACAGGGGTGTTCATCGCCGGTGTTGATGGCAGGCCGGCCGCCCCCACCATCGTCCGCAGGAGGATCGCCGTGTCCATCTCGTCTTGCCGTCAACTCGGGTTGTTTGTGTGCGCCTTGTCCGCGGTCTTCGTGGTTCAATTGTGTCATGGGACGAATTCGTCCGTGTCACCTCCTTTGAATCGGGCACACCCGTGCGTTGGGTGCTTGCCCGTGCGCGTCTCGTGCCCGTGGCCCTTGGCCTGTCGGCCTCCGGTGGCGTCGGCTACGCGCATCCGCGCCTGAGGGGTGCGTTCCTCTACCCCTATAACTTGGCGCCCGATCACCTTCAGGGGGTGCGGTTTGCGGAAATCGGGGTTTTGGGTGCCGAAAAGCGGGGTATTGAAGTGAAAATTCAGGGGCGAGAAGGTGCTTATCGATATTTGGATGCGGGTATCTGAATAAGGCTTGGAAGGGAGTAGGGGAGCGGCGAATTGAGAATTGAAAACTGAGAATTGAGAAAGGGAAGGGGTGGATCGTGCGCAGATTGCGGCGGGGTGGCCCGCGGCGTCAGACATGCTCGCGCGGACGTGAGGATGGCATCGGACAGGATGGTTCTCGAGCTGTCGGGGCCTGTATCAAAACGAGCTGCGTCCCCTTTTTTCGCCCCTGTGGTCAACAATGGCAGATGATTGGGGGACGTGAGGGTGTGAGGGCGCGGTCCGAGCTATCCATCCCGGAGGGCGGGCGCCCCAAGCGAGGCAGCGATGACGGAGATAAGTAAGCCTGACCCCCTTACCCGGCCAGTAAAGTCTTGATTCGCCGTCGGGCGCAGGCCTCCTCGACGGCCTGCTCCAGGTGGAGGAAGTCCGGTCCCGGCCCGCGCCCGGGCACACACGAGAGGATCAGATGACTGTCACAATCGACCACCAGGGCCAGCTTGGGAAAGCGTCGATACGTGGTGGTTTGCCACTCATTTCCGCCTTGGGCGCGTCTGCGCACGAAGTAGTGGCTGGTCTGCTGGGCCTCGAATCCACTGCTGTCGATGGCGGCCAGCAGGTTCGGGCGACGCGGCAGATCGGCGCTGCGGGCCAGCTCGATGGTTGCATCGTAAGAGTTCAGCCGTTTGCAGCAACCGGGTCGGGCAGCGGTGGTAGTTGGCTGGTTTCGAGGTAGGTTTTGAGGGCGGCGGCGATGGTTCTGGTGGGGTCGAGGCCGCGAAGGCGCAGCGTGCGGTAGATGCTCATCAGGATGGCCTGCGTGGCGGCTCCCTGCTCCGAGCGATTCGACTGGCTGTTCTTGCGGAGGATCACGGCCGGTCGAATCTGCCGTTCGGCCAGGTTGTTGTCGAAGGGCACCTC
>DATKXO010000029.1:0-3603 GCA_035528995.1 Phycisphaerae bacterium
CGGCGACCGCGCGAAGTATCTGGAAGGCTTTTCGCTGACTCAAACGGGCGAGGTCGGTGACATGACCGCGGGGCTGCCGCCGCAGGACTACGTGAATTACCCGTACTTCGAGTGGTACTCGGAGGCGAACGGCCGCGTGGTGCTGGAACTTGAGCCGGACCAGGTGGAAGTCATCGGCAAGCCGATTCCGGCCTGCGAATCCGACCCCGTTTCGCGTAAGAAGCAGCAGCAGAACATGGCGGAGTTCCTTGGCGGGATGGCCCGGGAACTGGAGCTCCCACCGGGGCGGACAGTCTGCGTCGGCGCGGCGACGGTCTCAGAACCCGCACAGGAAAGCACTACCCGCAAGCGGCCACACAGGATTCCACTCCTCACGCAGGAACTCCGCCGCAAACTCCCGCCGCTCGGAAGCCAGGACGGCAAGGGCGGCAAGGCAGTCGCCCACGTGAAGTTCTTCACTCCGGACAGTTCCTGGACGTGGTACGCCACGGAGTTCGACGGCCAGGACACCTTCTTTGGCCTCGTCGAGGGCCAGTTCAACGAGCTCGGGTACTTCAGCCTCGCCGAAATCGAGGCCGCGCGCGGGCCTCTGGGGCTCCCGATCGAACGCGACCTGCACTGGACGCCGAAGACGCTCGCGGAGATCGCACCCGAACTGTTCAAGCCCACCGATTCCCGCTCCTAACCTGACCTTTGGCTTGCCAAGCCAAACGCCGCCGCCGCTGGGGCTGGCACCCGGCCGGGACGACCGCTGCCCGGGCCGCGAGTCGCACTGCCGTGGGTAAATCCTGTTTGGCAATCGGCAGAAACGGTGTTATACTTCCAGGCCGCGAGGGCATGCATCTTCACGTTTGTTGGCTTTCTGGCCTGACAGGCTGATGTGCCGCATGGTACTGCGGAGGCCGACCATGAGGGGGGAACACGTCGCTCGTCTTTCTCAGCAGCCCATGTTCGAACCTCCAGGGCAAGGGGGGATCCGATGAGCATGTCTCACGACTCTTCCAGGGGGCCATTCTTCGAGTCGCTCGAGCCCAGGCTGCTCTTGGATGGGACGCTTTACACCGTGGACAGCCTGGCCGATGTGGTGGCCGCGGACGGTGTGGTAACGCTGCGCGAGGCCATCGCGGCGGCCGATTCGAACGCGGCCGTCACTGCCGACGTCCTGGCCGGGAGCGCCACCGAGACCGACCGCATCACGTTCGACCAGGCGGCCCTTCAGGCCGAGGCCGGCGTCGGGAACCCCTTGGTCATTGTCCTCGGCGGCACAGAGCTGACCATATCGGACGACGTCGACATTGTCGGGCTTGGGGCTGAGACACTGACGGTCGACGCGGGTGAAGCGAGCCGGGTGCTGGGGATCACGGGCAGCGACGTGGAGGTGACGCTGGGGGGATTGACGATCACGGGCGGGCGTACGGCATCAGGCTACGACGGTGGCGGCATCTACAACTCCGGTGGCACATTGACGCTGACGGACGTGACGGTGAGCGGGAACACGGCCTCCTCCAGCGGCGAGGGCGGCGGGATCTGGAACTCCTATGGCCAGTTGACGCTGACGAACGTGACGGTCAGCGGGAACACGGCTGGGTGGGGCGGCGGGATCTACAACTACTCTGGCACGTTGTCGCTGACGGATGTGACGGTGAGTGGCAACACGGGGCAGTGCGCCGGCGGGGTCTGTAGTTGGTATGGCACGTTGACGCTGACGGACGTGACGGTCAGCGGGAACACGGCTTATGGCGGCGGTGGGATCTTCAGCGCCTATGGCACGTGGACGCTGACGAACGTGACGGTCAGCGGGAACACGGCCTTCGGGTCCGACATGGAGGGCGGCGGAATCTGGAACATATTGGGCACGTGGACGCTGACGAACGTAATGGTCAGCGGGAACACGGCTGGGTACGGCGGCGGGATTTGCAACGAGGCTGGCACGTTGACGCTGACGAACGCGACGGTGGCGGGGAACGCGGTTTCGGAAGAAGGCGGCGGGATCTACAACGACAGTTACGACCCGTCGGGCGTGACGCTGAACAACAGCATCGTGGCGCTAAACACCGCCGGGGGGGGCGACCAGGACGTCCGGGGCGGGTTCAACGGCAGGCGAACCCTGATCGGCATCGACCCCGGGTTCGTGCGCAACCCCTCGGCCGGACCCGATGGTGTCTGGGGGACGGCGGACGATGATTACGGTGACCTGAATCCCTTACGCAGTGGCGCAGCCGTCGATGCGGGGGACAACAGCCTGTTGCCCGCCGATAGCCTTGACCTTGACGATGACGGCGACACGACCGAACCGCTGCCCATTGACCTGGCGGGCAATCCGCGCGTCCTGTACGGTACGGTTGACATCGGTGCTTACGAAGGCAATTTCACGCCCATGGTGGTAGAAGCGGCGATTGTGGCGTACACGCCGCAGCAGGTCATTCGGGTCGCGTTCAGCGAGGACATGGATGCCGGCACGTTCGATCCGGCCGAGGATGTGTTGTCGTTTGTCGGGCCCGGGCAGGCGTACGTGTTGGGCCATGTCTGGCAGAACGACCGCACGTTGGACCTCTACTGCCTGTTCGGGGCGTACGGCGACTACACGCTGACTCTTTCGCCGGGGATGCAATCGCTCGATGGCGAGTGGATGGACGCCGACGGGGACGGGATTTGCGGCGAAGCCGATGAAGACAACTCGGTGCTGGCCGTGATGATGACGCCGCCGTACGTGGTCAGCCACGAGGTGGCGGACGGCATGCCGGTCGATACGGTCACCGTGACGTTTGACCGGCCCATGCGGGCGACTGGGTTCGCCCCAGCCGATGATGTGATTCGCTTCACCGGCCCGGCTGGCGATGTCTCTGTGGACTCCTGGCGCTGGCTCAACGAGAGGACGCTGGAGTTGCAGGTGAACTGCTCGATGGCGGGCGACTATGCGTTGGTCCTGGCATCGAGCATTCCGGATCGCAGCGGCGCGGCGCTGGACAACGATGGCGACCTGGTTCCCGGTGAGCCTGGCGAAGATGACTATAGTATCCCGTTTCGTATTGAACCGCCAAGCGTGACGGGCTTTATCCCGCCCGCGCTGCCGCCGGTTACCGGTGTGACGATTCACTTCAGCCGGCCTATGGACACGGCGACTTTCGACCCCGCGACTGACGTGCTGAGTTTCACCGGCCCGGCAGGCGATGTGAATCTGGAGGCCTTCACCTGGCTCGATGCGCAGACCCTTCGGCTGAGTATAGAGGACGCTGGCACCGGTACGTATGTATTCGAACTGGGCACAAGCATTGCCGACGCCTGGGGCAATGCCTTGGCGGGGGGTTACGCCGGTTCGTTCACCTCGGGGGCCCATGGCACGATCAGCAACGATACGACCATCGGTGGGGAAGGCGCCGTGGTGGTCATCGACGGCGACTTGCGCATCGCGTCCGGCGCCACGCTGACGATCGCGCCCGGGACAATCATTAAGTTCTCCGGAACGTCAGCCGGTCTGGACGTCCAAGGGAATCTCGAGGCCGTCGGAACGCCGGACGCTCCTATCACCTTCACCAGTTGGCGCGACGACACTGTGGCCGGAGACACGAACGGGGATGGCGACGCCACCGCCCCGGGCCCAGG
>DATKXO010000030.1:0-2410 GCA_035528995.1 Phycisphaerae bacterium
ACGGACAGGGGGGGCAGGCGGTGTGCCTCGGTGGGGGGTGGGCCCGGCCGCCGTCGATCACAGCCGGTCTGAAGATTATTGGACGCAAACATCACTTGAAGCCCGGCCGCAATCGTGCTACCCTGGATGGTCTGGGAGGAGGACCTGGAGGAGGAAAGGGAAAGATTCGCCGGACCAACCCCCCGTTTCGCTCCCCGCCCCCGTCTGGGTCGGCGCAAGGTTGCGGGATGCGCGTCGCACCCGAATTGTTGAACTTCTAGCACACCTTCTTAAAGGATGGTCCAGCCATGCCACGCTCCACTATTTTGATTACCGGAATGTTGGTCTTTGTAATCGGACTTCTAGCCCGGCCTGCGACGGGGCAGGAACCGCGCATCGATCCTGAGAAGCCGACGGCCTTGACGCACGCGGGCCTGATCGGCGGCGAGGTCGCGGTGGTCGCGGCGCCTGCGGTGGACCTGCAGGTCGTGCAGCCCGAGGACCAGCAGCGGCAGGACGAAGGATTGCCGTTCCGGTTCGCGATTCCGAATCCGGTCCGCATCACGCCGGATACGGGCGGAACGTGGGAGCGACTCAACAACGAAGTCATGCTGTGGCGGCTGCGGATCAGCTCGCCGGGCGCTCTGTCGCTCAACCTCGGCTTCACTCGCTACTTTATGCCGCCGGGTGGACGCCTGTTCGTTTACTCGGCCGATCTCAGCTACGTGGTGCGTCCCTTCACCGACCGGGACAACGAGGAACACGGGCAGCTGTGGACACCGGTGGTGCTGTCGGACGAAATCGTGGTGGAGGTCACCATTCCGGGTTCGGTCATCGAGCAGTTGGACCTGGAGCTGGGCTCGATCAACGTGGGCTATCGCGGGTTCGGCGAGACGGGAGGCGATCGATCCGGCTCGTGCAACGTGGACGTGATCTGCCCGGAGGGCGACGGTTGGCGGAACGAGATCAAGACGGTGGGGGTGATCTCGACGGGCGGGAGCACGAACTGCACCGGGTTCATGGTCAACAACACGTCGGAGGACCTGACGCCGTTCTTCATGACGGCCCAGCACTGCGGCGTGAGCTCGAGCAACGCGGCGTCGCTGGTGGTGTACTGGAACTACGAGAACTCCTACTGCCGTGCGCCGGGCAGCCCGGAGAGCGGACAGCCGGGTGACGGCTCGCTGAGCCAGTTCCAGACCGGCTCGTACTGGCGGGCGTCGAACGGCTCCTCGGACTTCACCCTGGTGGAGATGGACGACGATCCGGACCCGTTGTGGGACGTGGGCTACGCCGGCTGGGACCACTCGAGCAACGACTCGACCAGCGCGGTGGCCGTCCATCATCCCAACTGCGACGAGAAGCGGATCAGCTTCGAGAACGATCCGACGGCGACCAGCAGCTACCTGGGCACGACCTCTCCCGGGGACGGGACGCACGTTTGGGTGGACGACTGGGACCTGGGCACGACGGAGCCGGGGTCGTCGGGATCGCCGCTGTTCGATCAGAACCACCGGGCCATCGGTCAGTTGCACGGTGGCTACGCTGCGTGCGGCAACGACGACTCGGATTGGTACGGCCGGTTCTCGGTGTCCTGGACGGGCGGGGGAACTTCAACCACTCGGCTCAGCGACTGGCTGGATTCCGCGGGGACCGGGGCCATGACCACCGACTTCATCTCCCTGGCCACCCAGTGCACCGACGCCGGGGAGCCGGAGATGTTGAGCCCGAAATACGCCTGCGAATCCGTTGTCGGCATCCGGGTGACCGACTGCGGTCCGAACGTGGACCCCGGGGCGCTGGACACCATCACGGTCACCATCCAGTCGAACTCGGAGGTGAGCGGTGAAACGGTGCTGCTCACCGAGACGAGCCTGGACGTGGGCAAGTTCGAGGGCACGATTCAGATCAGCGAGACGGACGCGCCCGGAGTCGTGTTCGTGGCGGACGGCGACAAGCTGACGGTCACCTACGTCGACGCCGACGACGGGCAGGGCGGGACGAACATCGAGGTGTTCGCGACGGCCGACGTGGACTGCGTGCCGCCGATCATCTCGAACGTGCAGACGATCAACATCGAGGCGCGAAACGCCACGGTGACGTTCGACGCCGACGAGCCGGCCCTGGGCACGGTGTGGTACGGCCTGTCCTGCGGATCGTGGCTGGGCTCGGCCGTTGGCAGCGACTACTCGACGTCGGGCGTGGTGGACCTGGCCAACCTGCAGGACGAGACGACGTATTTCTACGCCCTCGATGCCGAAGACGAGGCCGGGAATGCAACGACCGACGACAACGGTGGGAATTGTTACGCGTTCACGACGCCGCAGGTTCCGGACTTCTACACCGAGGAGTTCGTGTCGGACAACGACCTGGACAACATCAGCCTGTTCTTCACGCCCAACGCGTCGGTGGACTTCTACGACGGATGCGC
>DATKXO010000031.1:0-2802 GCA_035528995.1 Phycisphaerae bacterium
CTGGCCTCGAACTATGACCCGGCCCTGGGGGCGACGGGTACGTGGCCGGGCGCCTCCGGGACGTTCGCCGCGCAGTTGCGCGAGTATCGACTGGAGCCGGACACGGCGGGGCGCAAGAAACTGACCCTCATCTACAGGGAGCCGACGCCGGAAGAGGCACTGACGCCCGGCCGGGCGGTGCTGTATGTGTCCCTCGCGGGCAGTGCCCAGAAACTCTTGCGGGAGTGGGCGGGCCTGCCGGGTGCGCTGAACCGCGTCATCGAAGGTCCGGTAGACGACAAGCCGTTACAGAAGTGGGTAGTTGTCGAGGGCGGGAACACCACACTGGTGCCCGGCGCGGTATTGCGGGTCCGCACCGTGGCGCAGAGCGCGGCATTGCCGGTGATGTGGGGACTCATCGGAAAGTACAACGAGAGCGAACTCCCAAACTTCATGCACGCGCCCGCCAGGGTCCTTCGGTTCCTCGGCTGTAAGTTGGGCGGCACGCTCATCGACCGCCAGTATTGGATGCTGGATTACCTATTCGACTACGACCCGAACGGGTGGGACAAGAAGTGCAAGAGCCAGAAGTTCAAGAAGGTTGTCGTGAATCTGGCGGCGGTTGACGCGGACAATGCCGCCCTCGTCGGCGGGCCGCGAAATATCATTGGCTGGGTTGAGGAGGGCGCCCCGGAGGACCGCGATGTGTCTCGTGGTCCCGGCAACTTCAGTTACCTGAACGGCATGTTGGGGTGGTATTGATGGCATTCGACCCGAGCCTGATTGATTCCGACGGCCTGGCCGACGCTCTGCGCGAGACAGTAGAGCACCAGGAGCAGGCCGCGCAGATCCCCTTGAACGTCGATGCGGGTCTTGCGCCGGAAATCGAGAAGCCGGACTTGAACTTGCCCGAGACCATCACCCTACCCGAGGGCGACCCGGAACTACAGAAGATGCTCCAGCCGTTGGTGGACGGGCTGAATCAGACCATCGCAGCGGTCCAGGAGTTGGCGGGCGGGAGTGCCGCCGAGAAGATTGCCGAGACGCTGAAGCAGCAGCACGAGCAGCTTGTCGGCCTGACGCAGTTCCTCTTGACGAGGCAGGAGCTTCCGGTCCCCGCCCCGCCGGACGACGACTTCGGATTGCGCGAGGGCATGGAGGGCATTGGCGACGACCTGGACCGCATTGGCCCTTATGGCCTGACGGGGAGTGGCATCGACATCATCAATAGCCCGATGGGTATTGGCCTCGGAGCGCAGACTGACCCATTCCCAGACGACGGCGGTGTTCTTGCGCGGGAAGTTCAGTGGGCGAAGGTCAAGCAGGACTGGACGGGCGACGACGACAATGTGGTGTACGGCTATCCCTGTTCGGACATAAATGGTGCCGACGTAGACACGGATACCACGTTGACCCTGTACGCGGTGACGAAGCACGGCGATTACGTGGATTATGTGTACGCTAAGGCAGACGACATTGTTGCTTATCTGCCCTTCGAGTTGGCGGGCGTGACGTACGGGGTGCTCGTCAACGTGATTCACGGCGGGAAATACTACAACCAGACGGCGCTCCAATGGACCCAGGACACCGGGGTTAAGCAGGACAGTTGGCTTCGCACGAATGACTCAACGAGTTGGGGTTCGATAATGACCGTGACAACGCGCATAGTCGCCGTGGGAGGCACGCCGACGACGTTCTACGGCTACAAGCGGTATATCTATTTGGACCATGCCGGCCAAGTGCGAAACATCAGTCCAGAAGACGAATACACCATTATCGTGATGTAAGGACATAAGGTAACATCATGGCGAACAACACCGTAGTTCTTCCGATTGACATTGTGATTCAAGGGAGTCTGTCCGCGACGACGTTTACGGTCCCGGCGAACGCCGTCACGAATGCAAGCATTATCTCGACCGCTGCGATTGCGCGAAGCAAACTGGCGCAGGACGCCTTGGTGAAGTACAGCATCCCCTGGCACTGCTTCAAAAAGAACGACATGGTAACGCCGTTGCCCACGGCCGGAGACAGTACCAACCTGGGTATTGTTGCCGGAACGCACGGCACGGCTAGCCCGATGTTGGCGGGCGCCGGGGCCAACAACAACACCAAGACGGAGACCGCGCGGTTTTCGTTCGCCCTCCCGGCAGAATACGACGCCGCCCAAACGGTGACGCTACGGTGCCATGCTCGGGTGGATGCGGTGGCCAACACCTCGGCAACCCTGGATGCTCAATGCTTCGAGTCGGACACCGAGGCGGGAATCAGCGCGGAGTTGTGTACCACAGCCGCCACGACAATCAATTCGACCAGTTGGGCGAACGTGGACTTTACAATTACCGCGACAGACCTAGTGGCTGGGGATATGCTTGATGTTGAACTGACGACGGTCGTGAATGATACGGGCGGTAGCGGAACCTGCAAGGCTAACATCGGCCTCGTGCAATTCCTGCTGGACATCAGGGGCTAGGGAGTCTGGTCATGTCGCCACTTGACGCAAAGAAGCGACGCCCGCAACTTGCTGAGATTCCGGAGCTGCCGGACCTGTACGCGCGGGGGCCTGACGAGCCGCTGCTGGCCGCGCTGAAGGCCATTGGCTTCAACATGCAGACTGCGCTTCCGGGCCAAGCGGGGCCGACGGGGTATTCCGGGCCGACGAGTTCTCTGGACGCAACCACGACACCGCTTGCACAACCGGCGGCCCTTCCTCCCCTGAGCCCGGAGGAGCGGCGCGACCGGGCCGCGAAGGAAGACGTGACCCTTGGCAAGTTGACGACGGGTTCTGTCCATGCCAGCGTGAAAGAGTTCGCCAAGGCCATTGAG
>DATKXO010000032.1:0-2349 GCA_035528995.1 Phycisphaerae bacterium
TCGCATCCGGCGATGAGAGGCAGTAGATCACGAACTCCGTGTACGACGGGTTGCCGTTCGGGTTGACCGTGATGTCCATCGAGCTGGTGGTCTCGCCGCCCAGCGTCGGGGCGCCCGGAATGGCCGCGTAGGTGTAGGCGCTCTGGGAAGCGCTGTACGCCGTCTCGTTGGGCGGGTCGAAGTTGTCCCGGGCCTTGACGCTGTAGAAGTACTGCGTGTTCGGCAGCAGGCCCGTGTCCTCGTAGGTGACTCCCGACTTCCACAGGCTGCTATCGCAGCCCGTTCCGCCGGAGTCGCAGGAGAACTGGTACTGCACCGGCGGAGTCTCGCCGTCGGTGGCCACGGACGCCTCCATCTCGATGCCGTTCGTCGTGGCGTGCGGCGAAACATTGAAGGTCATGGGGTCGGGATTGGGGGCGGTCGTATCCACCACCGCCGGAAAGTCCCACCCGATGGCGTCGAACATGTCCTCGTCGGCCGTCTTGAAGTAGTCCGGATAGAAAGTCGAATTCGCGCTGATGGCCGGGTCCATGATGCCGATGTTGGGGAAGGACTGCTCGCGGAAGTGGCTGGCCTGATACGGGCTGCCATCGGACATGCGGTACTCGACGGAGATGACGTCGGAGTTCGCATCGTCATTGAGGTTGTTGAAATCCGCAGTGCGGGCCGTGGTCTCGAACTCGGCCTCGGTGTCTGGGTTGTAGTCACCGGTGCCGTCGGTGCGCTGGAACCGGAAAATGTCCAGGGCTTCGATGTCGGCGGTCCGGAAGTCCACGCCCGAGGTGAAGCCCAGGGCATGGCCGACCTCGTGAATGAGCACACTGGTGAAACAGTAAGTCCCACCGGCGATGCCGTTGGCCGGGTTGTAGTCCCAGGAGAAATCGGTGTTCAACTGCATGGTTGCGGCCGACCCGGTCACCGTGCCGATGGCCGCGTTGTAGTTGGCCCGCGTGAAGAAGACCCGGTTCTCGTTCGTAACCGTCGAGCTGCTGGCGTCGTAGCGAACCGGGATGGTGGACCCGCTGGGCAGCCAGCTCTGGATGCTGTCGTTGCCGTCCATGTCCGCGATCATGCCGCTTCGCACGGTCGACCAGGGCACCGATGCCGCGTAGAAGGAGCTGGTTCCCCCCAGAACGCCGGCGCCCATGCTGGCCATGCTGAAGTTGATGGTCACGGTGACCGGATCGGAGAACTGGGCCTCCAGGAAGGCTTCCGCGGCATCCAGGGCGCCTTGGGCACCCGTGGGAAGTCCGCCGGAGACGCTGAAGATGACGTCCGGCCCGCCCCGCAGACCGCCGGCGTTGACCGGCTCCGGCAGACCCTCGATGGGGAAGGCCTCCTCCATCTGCTGGACCACCTGGCGAAGGTCGTCCACGGTCAGGTTGCTAACGTCACTGCCGCAGACGTAGCGGTAGACGACTTCTCCCTCGAGGTCGATCTCGCTGCCATCCGCGTACAACACGCTGGTCTGCGTGGCAACGGGCTTGATCAGCACCGGCCCCACGCCCTCGCGGTAGAACGCAACCTCCTGCTGCTCGGCGGAAGGCATTGCCCGGTCGACATTACCCGTCTGGGCGAGTGCGACCATCGGGCCAGACACCAAGGCAGAAACCAACCACAACCAAAGGACAATCCTGGACATCCTCGTTCTCCTGTCCACGCATCGCCGCCCCTTCCGGTCCGCGCCTTCACGCACGTTGAGGTGCCACGCGCACCCCGTCCTGTCGAACAAGCGACTACCCGATCACCGCCCGCTTGCGAAATTGGCGGCGTCAATGTCCGAGCCTATCGACCCAGCCGATGGAGGGACCATTTGGAAGAGGCCGCCAAGCGGACTCCGGCCGCTGCACCGCCCGGATTCCGGCTCAGACCGAACTCCGGGATGGCGGCGCGATTGCGACTAGAGGCTTTGCTTGGCTGGCAGGACCCCTTTCCCCCTGTACGACTGCGCCCTCCGGCCCGTCCAAACACTGTCCCGACAACGCTGCATGTATCATTATTGAGGATGGGGCTCGGGTTTTCAAACCCCATTTGTTACTGGCCCCTATGGCGCCGGCCGGGGAGGTTCGTGGCTGAATAACTAAACACAGACTGATTCCTCGGCCCGATTCGCGTTCATCCCGCCGACAATGCCCCCCTGCCGACGCCGGGGAGCGGAGCAGGCCCGGGACGCACGATCGTGGGCGACCGGGGCATTGCCCTGCCAAAACAACGCCCGCCTGTGCCGCCCGCGGATGCGGGGCACAGGCGGGCGGTTCTGTTCCTCACTCAGTCGTCGCGGTCACAACAACGACCGCAACTGCACACCGGCCCGCACAACCGCTACGGACACGCCGGGGCCACGCTCCC
>DATKXO010000033.1:0-11122 GCA_035528995.1 Phycisphaerae bacterium
TCGCATCCGGCGATGAGAGGCAGTAGATCACGAACTCCGTGTACGACGGGTTGCCGTTCGGGTTGACCGTGATGTCCATCGAGCTGGTGGTCTCGCCGCCCAGCGTCGGGGCGCCCGGAATGGCCGCGTAGGTGTAGGCGCACGCCGAGCTGCTCGGCGTGGTCTCGTTTGGCGTGGGGGCACTGTCGCGAGCCTTGACGCTGTAGCAGTATTGGGTGTTGGGCAGCAGACCCGCGTCATCGTAGATCTCCCCCGACTTCCAGACGCTGGTATCGCAGCCGGTGCCGCCCGAATCGCACAGGAACTGGTACTGGACGGGTGGCGTTTCCGCATCGTTGGCCGTCGTCGCCTCCATGGAGACACCGGACGTCGTTGCGTAGGGCGGAACGTCGAAGGTCATCGGGTTGGGAGTCGGCGGAGTCGTGTCGATGGCCCCATAGATGGCGCGGATGCCGGCAATGTCATCGGCATGCAGCGTCCGTTTGTAGGTCTCGCAATTGCTGACGTAGCCGTACATCGTTTTTGCGGTGTCACCCCCGCCGTACAGGTCGTCCAGGCACAGGGTGTGGCCCAACTCGTGCGTGATGACGTTCCAGATGTCCATCTTGCCGCTGCACAGACCGCTGCCGTTCCACCAGACGTAGTCGAGATCGTTAAAGACGATGTCACTTTCAGTCATGTTGCCACCGGTGACCCAGTGGAAGTTGGCGGCCACGTAGCCACCGCCGCTGGGCGGGGAGATAGCGAAGTAGATCAGGTTGGTCCCGTTATTGACCACCGAGGTCTGGGTGCTGGTGCCGCCGTAGACGAACTCGAAATCCGCCCCGGCGCCGTTCCACGCACCGAACCCGTTCTGGATCTGCGTGCGCTGAGAGTCGGCGTCACCCGCGGACGCATCCGCGCAGTTGGCGTTGATCTTGTAGTTCTCTCCCATGGGGTCGGCCTTGTACGTCCAGTCGTAGCCGCACAGACCGTAGCGCGCCCCCCCGACCGGGAGCACGAAATCCCCGTCGTAGGGCTCGAGCTTGGGCACTCTGGAGCCCGGCGGCAGCGCCCGCTGAATCTGGCCTACGAAGTCGGTCAGCGGCTGGATGGACTCCTCGATGATCCGGCTGCAAACGGGGCTCATCCGGGCGATCTGCACGCCGTCGGTCAGGTAGGCACCCTGGAAGCTCTGCACCAGACGGATCTCGCTGCCGCCCAGAAAGAGCAGGACGCGATCGCCGACCTCGAATTCGGGCAGCACCGACACGTGCAGCTCTACGTCACCGACCGTACCGCCGTCGATCACCAACTCCTCGATGCCGTTGCCTTCACCGACCAGGTACTGGTCCACGCTGACCACGACTCGGCTCTTGATCAACTCGTGGTTGGCGTCCCAGAAACTATCGAGCGACACCACGTCGCCGACGACGATCTGCTTCGCCTCCGCAGTCAGCTCGGGGACGTCCTTGTACACGACCGCGGCCGACGCCATACTCGAAAGCACCGCGGCCACGATGGTCGCGATCAGCACTGTTCTGCCATGGACACAATACATTTCCGGGTTCCTTTCGTGCTCGTACACCCCGATGGCGATTCGATTAAGCCGAGTAGCGCACCGACCACCGACAGGCCGGCGACGCCTGTGGCTCTTGACATGGCTCCTTCTGCTCCCGCCTGGGAGACACGAGCGCTGAGCAACGCGGTCCAGGGAACTCGTGCGCGCCGGCCTGCTCTGCCGGCTGTTCCTCGAGTCCAACGGGACCGTTGTTGCGGCGCGTACCTGCTTCCCGGGTTGCCCCCCGGCGGTGCGCCCTCCGTTCTCCAATCTCGCCGCGAGCGCGCCACAGCGCGCCCAAACATATTCTGACAGATTCCGCTTGCCACCTCAAGGCGACAATTAGATCAGTTGGCCCCTTAGGGACAGATGCGGACCTGACAGACGGTGCCGACGCGCCGCGATGAAGTCGGAGTGAAGTAATTCCAACGACGGATGCCGGCCTGGTCGACGCCGAGCCAACATGCTCCGAGAACTCAAAAGGACCCGCCCGCATGTCGGCCGCAGAATGGCGCGGACCACGTCCCCGAGACCGTCGCGGTTCTACCGTTTCTTTCGCCGACGCTTGCGCGGTTTGCGCTTCCACACGGGAATGCGGCTCTCTCGGACGCGGTAGATTAACCAGCCCAGCGCCATGACGGCCAGCATGGCCAAGGCCGAAGCCATCATCTGCATGAAGCGAGGGACCGTCATCAGCGGCCCGGACCAGTCGTCTTCGCCCTCTCCCACCGGAGAGCCGGCCAGGACCGCCAACCAGAACAGGGCAACCGAAGCGACCGTGCAGCCCGCCGCGGCAGCCGCAATCCTCCACATGGGCCAGCGTGTGTCTTTCTTGGCCATCGCCATCCACCCAGAACCAGTGTTGATCCCGATCCGCAGGTTCCGCCGACCGGATCGGTTCGCCCTTCCCCTGCTGCGCGACGCCTCAGGCGGCAAGCGGGGCGATCGCGGCGTCGAGACCCTCCCGACGGACCACTTCAGCCACCGTGTCGACACAGTCAACCGCGATCGACAACGCGATCATCCGCCGCCCCGAACCCAGCCGTCGCGTGCAGGGACGCTCCGCATCTCGATGAACGCCCTGGCGGACTCGACGATATACTCCTGGGGGCAGTTGGATTCGACCCCTCGGTTGGCTCGGTCATGACCGCGTCGCCCGACGGCCGGGGCGACCGAAACCGTGATTGTAAGCGTGCGGCGTGCCTGCCCGCAAACCCAATCGGACCCAGGCCCCGACCCGCCGGGACCTCCCCAGTCACTGCGGGCAAGGTCCGCGGCGACAGAAGCGGGCCTTTCTGCCGGTCTTGTTGACAGGGATAGGACGCTGCGAACGTCTGTCTAGGTGAAGATGACGATGCCGTTGGCCGCCGAGTTCGATGCGGAGCAACCGGTGATCGAGGCCATCCAGTTGGGTGACCGATCCGCCTTCCAGGAACTGGTGCGCCGACACGGCCGGTGGGTCCGGGGCGTCATCTTCGGGGTCTTGGGCGACGGAGACCGGGTGGACGACGTCGCCCAGCAGGTCTGGCAGGCGGTTTGGAGCCGAATCGATGACCTTCGGGATGCCGGCCAATGGCGCCCCTGGCTGTACCGCCTGGCCCGCAACGCCGCGGTGGACGCCGGGCGGGAGAAGACCCGCCGCAAACGGCTGTCTCTCGAGGCGGTCGGGGCTGCGAGCCCGGCGGCACACCAGGCCCCGGACCGAGAACTGGTCGCCGGCGAGCGCCGTGCAACCGTGCTCACCGCCATCCGCAGTCTGCCGGCGCTATACCGAGAGCCCTTCGTGCTGCGGCATCTGGAGGATTGGAGTTATCGCCAGATCGGTGACGCCATGGGGCTGCCCACGGCCACCGTCGAGACCCGGCTGGTCCGGGCCCGCCAGCTCCTGAGAGAGGCCCTTATGGGCAAGGTGTGACAAGCCATGTCGCAGGTTGATGACAGAATCGAACGCCTCATCGTCCGACGGCTCGACGGCGAGTTGAGCGACGAGGAGGCTCTGGAACTCGATCGGGAACTGCTGCGTTCGCCGCAGGCCCGACAACTCCTGGAGGAGTACCGGCGGATCGACGGTGCCGCGGTTGAGGCGCTGACGGCCGCCATCGGGGACGACGCGGGAGAGGCCGTCCCGTTTCCCGTGGTGACGACGACGCGGCGCAAGGGCTACTCCAGGCTCTGGTGGGCGCTGCCCGCCGCGGTGGCGGCAACGCTGGCTCTGATCGTGATGTTCACGCCCCGGCCGGCGGCTGACTGGCAGATCGCCGAGACACCGCCGCAACCGGTCGTGACCCAACCGCAGAACACCGAGCCGACCCATACCCAGCCCGCCTTCCCGGGGCGCTCGGGAATCCAGCAGGCCGGCTACGGGCCCGGCAGTCTCGACCGGGCTGTGAATCAGGACTTGCTCTACATCCTCGGCGACGACGGGAACATCTACGTCATCGACCGGCAGCACATGCGCACCGCCCGCAAACCGGACAGGAACACAACCGTTCGCCGGGCTTCCGGCGATCTGTAAGGAATACCTGAACCCGCTCGACAAAGACGGAAAGGAATCGACGAATGATCGCTTGGATGTTTGAACTGTTCTTACCGGTTTTGACGGTCATGTTCACCGTGGCCACCGCGCAGAACGTCGTCACCGACGAGGCGACGGACGAAACCCAGAACCGTGTGATCGTCCTCAAGGCCGGCGGCGAAGCCGCACCCTGCAAGCTCATCACGACGACCACCGGCGCCAACGTGGAAGTTGGTGCGACGGATGACGGAGCGCACCCCTGCGTCTCCACCGTCGTCATCTCCGCGGACGCCGAGGACGGGGAGCCCATCACCATCCGCTCACTCGGAGCGGGCAACGCCTACGCCTACGTCACCGGCGAGGGTGAACCCCACTTCGTGACCGTGGGCCGGCCGGCCGACGACTCGCGCGGCTGGTTGGGCGTCTCGCTCGGCGACGTCAGCCCGGCGCTGGCCACCCAGCTCGACCTGCCCGACGGCGCGGTCATGATCCACAACGTCGTCCAGAAGAGCCCGGCCGAGGCCGCCGGCCTACAGCGCTACGACGTCATCACGGCCATCGACGGCCATCCCGTCGGAGACGCCATCCCCGAGGTCGCGAACCGCATCGGCGAACTCGGGGCGGGAACGACCGCGAATCTGACCGTCCTTCGCGGCGGCGAGGAACTCGAAGTCCAGGTCACCCTGGGCTCCCGTCCCGACCAGACCAAGATGGTGTGGGATTTCGATTGGGGGGACGTCCCGTCGATCAGCGACAAGTTCCGCAGTCGGGCCCGGGTGATCATGCGGGGCCCGGACGGCCAGTTCGAGGTCAAGGACCTGGGCGACCTCAAGGACCTGGCCGACCTACCTGACTCCGTTCTCCAGTTCATCCCCGAGGTGGGCGACATCACCACAAAACTGTGGGTAGACAAGGGAGAGGGCTCGGCCCACATGCACATCACCACCCGCGTCGAGGAGGACGGGGAGGTGCTCGAGATCGAGCAGAAGGACGATACCATCACCGTCCGCCGCATCACCACCGACGAGCAGGGCAACACCACGACGACCGAAAACATCTACGAAAGTGAGGAAGAGCTCGAACAGGCCGATCCGGACGCCTATGAAGTCTTCTCCGGCATCCAGGGCCCGCACGTGATCGACCTCAACCTCGACCTCGGCGGTCTCAAGAATTTCACCATCGACCTCAAGGGCCTCGAGAAGCACAAGGGCGAATGGCACGCCGACCTGGGAGAGAGCATGGAGGAGGCCCGCAAGGCCTTCGAGGAGGCCATGAAGAATGTGGACATCGATGCCCGCTTCGACAAGGCCCTCAAGTTCCATCCGCTGTTGGGGGCCGAGGGTGGAATGTGGTTTGCCAAGCCTGGCAAGGCCACCCAGACCTTCACCGTCAACCCCCAGGGCCAGATCGAGCTCACGCTCCGCAAGGGCGACTCCGAGGTCATCATGGTCTATCAGGACGAGGACGACCTCCAGGCCCGAAACCCCGAGATGTACGAGAAGTACACCGAGGTGATCCAGGAGAAGCCATAGAGGTCAACGACGTCGGCGTTGCCGCCAACCACACCGTCCGGTAACGCGACGAAGGTTTCCCCAAGCCCCGGCCAACCCGGCCGGGGCTTTTTGTTGCGCAATGGCACTGCGTCCGCAGCGACGCACAGCAGCCCAGCCCGCTGCCGAGTCCGGCGGATTCTGGCGATCGAAGCCCCACTCTCCGATATCTCCGATGCCCTCAGTACCAACGGCTCGCAGGAGCGTCTTCGGTTGGAGCCCAGCGTGAGCACTTCATCCACCGCAGAGGTTCGTCCTCGCATCCGCCCACCCGTCAAGGTGCGCCCCACGCAAAGCGCCGCGGTTGCGCCCTGCGACGCGGCTTCCCTCCAAACAGACCGCGGCTGGACTCGTCACCGGCTTCGCCGGGCCGACGTCGTGTTGGCCGTCGTCTTCTGCGGCGCGGCCCTGCTGGCTCGCTGGCCCTTCATCCTTCGTGGCGAAACGCTCCTGCACTCCGACGAGGCCATCGTCGGTCTGATGGCCCAGGACATCGCCGAGGGCACGCGTCTGCCCATCTACTTCTACGGCCAGCGCTACATGGGGGCGCTGGAGTCCTACGTCATCGCCGGACTGAGCCCGCTGATCGAGGACCCGATTATCAGACTGCGTCTGGGACCGGCACTCTTCTTCGCCGCCTTCCTGGCCCTGCAGTACCTGATGCTGACGCGCTGGTTCGGTCGTAGCGGCGGATTGATGGGCGGTCTCGTCCTGCTGGCGGCGGCACCCATGTTCGTCCAGTGGAGCATCTCGGCTCGCGGAGGCTACGTCGAAGTCCTCCTCTGGGGCACGATGCTCTGGTGGGCTTACTCGGAGTGGTTCATCGGCCCCGCTCGCTCCACGCGACGAACGATGCACCTGGTCATCCTCGGCTGGTTGATCGGATCGGGATTCTGGATCAATCCCACCATCTCCGTGTTCGTCGCGCCGGTCGTGGTTCATGCCCTGCTGCACCGGCCGTCATTAAAAGCCCGGCACCATCCAAGGCTCGGCCGGTGGCTCAGACGCCTGGACCGGGCGCCCTGGGGACTGCCGCTGGCACTGCCGTTGATCGTCCTCGCACTGGTGGCGGTTCTGACCAGCTTATCGGCCGTGTGGGTCGGCCCGACGGGCGTGCAGCGATTCGTCCTCCTCAACCTGCTGCCCCCAAGCTACGCGTTTGCCGTCCTCGGTGTGCTGCTGATTGCCGGCGCGGGCTACCTGATCTGCCGAACCCGCGCGGTCCCTTTTCTGCGAGCGCAGACACCCGTCGCAGGCCGACTCCTTCTCGGCGTCGTCGCCGGGTTCATTCCCGCAATCATCTACCTCCTGCAGCGAACCTGGTCCGGCCAGGGGCTGGACGGATCGGTGCCGCTTGGATTCAGGCCCCTCTGGACCGTTGGCGAGACCCTGTCCTACCTGTTCCACGGCCTGCCGGTCCTATTCGGAGCCGACGCCTCACCATTCCTGCGGCTGGTCTGTACCGGGCGCGTTTATGAGATGCCCGGCTATGGGACCATCGCCGCCGTCCTGCTACCCATCCTGAACTGGACTGTGTTCATTGCCGCGTTGACCGTAGGGTTTGTGTTGGCCACCCGATACCGGACGCAGGTGGCCGCGGCGCTGCGGTTGTCTCCCGGACCGCATTCGCCTGTGGTCTTCCTGGCTTTGGCGCTGCTCGGGCTGACGGCTCTTTATCTCCTCGGTGGCTGTTCCTTCGATTTCAACACCATCCGGTACCTGATCCCCGTGTGGGCCATTCTGCCGGGGTTGATGGCGGCGGCCTGCACGTCCGGCAGGTTCCGAAAACTCGGACGCTCATGTGTCCTGGTCGTCATGCTGGCTTGGACCGCAGGCCAGGTCGCGCTATGGGGACAGCTCGGATCGCCGCACCCGCTCCGCGGCACGGCCGTCGCGCTGCAGGAGCAGGGCGTCGATGTGGCCAAGGCGGAGATCTTCGACGCCCACCTGCTGTCCTTCCTGACACAGCAACGGCCCAAGGTTGCCGAGTACGCCCCCTTCTGGTCGCGGCTGGCGCACTACAACCCGGCCTTCGAGACGGCGGGGCCGGTCTCCTACGTCGTGCTCGCGCGGCAGGCGGACTGGACCGCCCAATGGCGGCGCACAGGCTGGCCCGGAAAGGCACCCCCCGAGACGCAACGCAATCTGTGGCCCCGGTTGAACCAGGTGCTGATGGATCGCCCGGCGGACGTGCTGACCCGTGAGCCCCTGACCGACGGATACGAGCTCTGGACGCTTCGCACGCCCTTGCCCGAATAGCGGACTCGAAACCGGTGGCGCTCGGCCGCCCGCACCCTCTTATGCCGCCGAGCTTGCCGCACGGCCCGCACGATTATGGGTCGCCGGTAGCGCCCCCATGCACAGAACGTGGACCCGCCCACCGCACGAACCGATCCTAAGTTACCGTGACTGACAAGAGATCAGCCGCCGCGCGCGCACAACCCGAGCTTGAAGCATCACGCCGGTCCGGCCCGGGCGGCAGGCTGCGACGTCTCTGCATGCCCACCCTGGCCGACGCCCTCTTCGTGCTCCTGCTGCTGCGCGTCCTCCAGTTGGGGGCCACCGACCTGTTCAACGACCCCGGCACCGGCTGGCACCTGCGCACCGGGCACCAGATCGTGGCCACCGGCAGCGTTCCCACCATCGACGCCTACAGCTACACCCGCGCCGCCCAACCTTGGGTCGAGACGCAATGGCTGGCCGACGTCCTGATGGCCCTGGCCCACGCCGTCGGCGGGTACACGCTGCTGGCTCTGATCAGCGCGGTGCTGCTGGCCGGCCTGTTCCGCTGGATCTACCGAACGCAAGTAGAGGCCGGCGGGTGGCCGACCATCGCACTGCTGATCACCTTTGCGGCCGCCGGCGCCGCCGCGATGCATTTCCTCGCCCGCCCGCTCCTGGCCAGCTCGATCGGCGTACCCCTGTGCTTCTGGTGGGCCAGCCAGTACGCCCGAGCCCGGATCGCCGCCTGGAAGCTCTGGCTGCTGGTGCCGATGGCGGCCGTTTGGTGTAACCTGCACCCGGGCGTTCTGGGCGGAATCGCCACGGTCGGCCTGTGCGGATTCGGCGTGCTGGCCACGTCGTTGTGGCCGATGGTCAGCCGCAAGCGCCCGGGTGAGTGGCAGCGCGGCGTGCGGCTCATCGTCGTTGCATCGGCCATGGGGGCGGCCACGCTGGCCAACCCCTACGGCGTCCATTGGCACGTGTGGGTGGTACAGTTGATGGGGTCGCAAGCCCTGCCCGAATACGTCGAGGAGTGGCGACCACTGGCCTGGCACGAGCCCGCCGCACTGCTCGGCGGTCTGTTGGTCGCCGTCGCCCTGGTCGCCACGGTGCTTCGCCGCAAGCGGACCACGGGCGCCGAGGCGCTGGTCATCCTGTTCTGGATCTTCCAGGGTTTCAGCAGCGCTCGCCACATGCCGCTGACCGCCATGATCGTCGCCCTGCAGCTCGGGCGCATCCTGCCCGACCTGCGAACCCACCGCCCGCTGCTCCTGCGTATCGGACGACGTCTGCCCCTGTTCTCGGATCAGATCCGGCAGACCGAGGCACGCACCAGCGGCGGTCTGGCCAGTCTCGGCTGCGTCGCCCTGCTCGCGGGCCTGTCGGCTATCGGCCTGCGCCTGCCGGTCCTCGGCCTGGGCGTTGCCGGGCCGTCCCCGCAGCGATTCTCACCCGGCGCCGTCGCCTTCCTGCGGACCCATGCCCCGCCCGGCCCGGTGTTCAACGATCTATCCTACGGCGGCACACTGATCCGCGACCTGCCCGGCCTGCCGGTCTTCGCCGACGACCGCTTCGGGCTCTACGGCGAGGACTTCGTCGTCCAGTACTGCCGAGCGGTCTTCGAGCCGGAGCACAACGCCGCCCGTCTGCTGGACCGCTGGCGCATCCGCACGGTCCTGACCGCTGCCAAGCTGCCGCTCTGCACCTGGCTGGACCGTCAGCCCGAGTGGACCCGCGTGTTCCACGACCAGGCCGCCGCCATCCACGTCCGCCAGCCGACCGCCACGGAGCCCGCGCCCCATGCCTTCTGACCCGACTGCCAACATCGCGGTGACCGATGTCAACGACTCGGCAACTGAGCGCGAACCGAATCGGTCGGTCGCCAACCTCGAGCTGTCCATCATCCTGCCGACCTATAACGAGGCCGACAACGTCGGCGAGTTGCTCCGCCGCATCGCCCGCGTGGTCACCGAGCGCTCCGTCCGATGCGAGGTGTTGGTCATGGACGACGGTTCGCCCGACGGCACCGCCGACGCCGCACGGCAGGTCGACCTGCCCATCCCCGTCCGCGTGGTCGAGCGCACCGGCCGGCGCGGGTTGAGTCCGGCTGTGATCGACGGCATCGCTCTGGCCCGCGGAACGTACGTGCTGGTCATGGACGCGGACCTGCAACACCCGCCCGAATCCCTGACCGACCTGCTGCAAGCCATGCGCGACGGAGCCGAGTTCGCCATCGGGTCCCGATATACCGCCGGCGGGACTTCGGGAGAGTTCGGCCTCTATCGCCGGCTCAACAGCCGGATCGCCACCCTGCTCGCCGCCCCCCTGGTCAAGAGCCGTGTGCGTGATCCGATGGCCGGGTTCTTCTGCTTCCGCCGCGATCTGGCGGACCGGCAGAACCTCAACCCGGTCGGCTACAAGATCGGCCTGGAGATCCTGGTGAAATGTCGCCCCGGACGCGTTGTCGAGGTGCCCATCGACTTCGGCCCCCGTCAGGCCGGTGACAGCAAGATGAACCTGTCGCAGCAGTTCGATTATCTGCGCCACCTGCGCCGCCTGTACGGCTGGCGCTGGCCCCAGGCCAGCCAACTGATCCTGTTCTGTGCGGTGGGCGGCTGCGGCATGGTCGTCGACCTGACGCTCATGACCCTGCTGGTGGGCGCCGGTCTGGCCTTCCCGCTGGGCCGGGTCCTGGCCATCGCAGCGGCCATGGTGTTCAATTTCTTCCTCAACCGCTGGATCACCTTCCCCGAGGCGGCCGGCGCCCGCTGTCGTCCGCAGTTGCTCCGCTTTATCGGCGTGTGTTCCATCGGTCTGTGCATCAACTGGATCGTGTCCAACACCCTCTACCTGCTGCTGCCCTCGCTGCGCGGGCTCTATCAGCTCTATTGCGTCGGCGGAATCGTGGTGGCCACGGCCAGCAACTTCCTGCTCAGCAAATACGTTGCCTTCAGAGTGCCAGACGATGGCACCAGCCGGTAATCTCATCATTTGGAGTTACCCTGAGCACGGCGTCCGATATGTCGCTACACATACCAGTTAAAACAACAAAGACCCGTTTGCCTGGGGGACATTCGTTTCTTATGCTGCATGGGTCGGCTCGAACGTGTCGGAGCCGGCCAGGGCATTGGGGTGGGAACTTCCGCGGGGTGTCGGGCGACAGCGGCCCCCGGCCGCACGTCAGGCGACATCCGATCCCAGGATCGGGCGACCGGTGGAAGATCACCAGACCACTTCTCACTGCCGGCTGACGGACGCGGCCGGTCATTGCTCGTGACCCTCGGAGGTCGGAGC
>DATKXO010000034.1:0-18251 GCA_035528995.1 Phycisphaerae bacterium
ATCGAATTCGCCGCGTGCAGTTCAGCCGCTCATGTGTTGCGACCGAGTCTGGTGTCACGGCAACCGGCCCGGCCGGGCCTGACAACGGTACCGGCCGTTATCCGACGGTGCTCGACCGCGAATCGGATGGTGGGCATTTCAACCACGAATCGGGAGAGCCGCTCGGCCGGGTCGAGCCAAGCTTGACCGATCAGGTCCGCCGGCGCCTCTGACGATGCGTGCGTCCCAGGGGAGCAAACCTCGTGCGAGCTTTTAGCTGCTTGGCGGGGCGCCCATGCTGGACCGCGGGAAGCCGTAGTGCTCGATCATCGATGAGAGGTGGGCCGTCGCGACCAGAATGATCTCGCCGATGAAGCAGACCGCCAGATACACCGGCGGCGCTCCCCAAAAGGCGGCGATACAGATCGTGGCCAGCAACACGGCCATGGCAAAGTAGATCACGGCGCGGGAGGAAGTAACGTTCGTTTTCTGCGTCATCGGCTTGGCTCCGGACTCTCTGTCTGGCGATCGTGAACTTATCGGGCCCGCGCCCAGCGACTTGGTGCCCAATGTCCTTACTCTCGGACAAAGACGACGCCGATTTGAGTGAATCTTGAATTTACCTGATCCGCGTCAAGCCTCGCTCTACCGGCGAGGCCGGGGCCATCCGTGGCGCTTCGGCCATAGGGCGCACGCCGTACAGCGTCCGCGAAGCCAGATCAGGCCCCGGCACGGCACGCGGGTCCGCCGTATCGTCGTCGAACGAGAGCAACCGGAGTTGTTATAGGCCCTTCTGGGCCTTCGCCAGTACCTTTGTCGTTGGCGAAGAGGACCCTGATGGACCAGGCGAAGTCGGGCCGCCGGCCGACCGCCGGCTCGAAGGCCGGCGGTCGGCCAGGCGTCCCGTAACACAACACCTCAAGAACGGATCAGTAAACGTTTGTGCTTTCCGTCTCGGTAACCGGCGTGGTGAGCTGGTCGCTGGTCAGGTTGACGCGGAACCGCAGGTCGCCCACACCGATGCCCTTCACGACGAGCGAGTATTTGACCGTCTCACCCGGCGCGAGCCTGGGCAGTGCCGCGAACGCTACGTCCTGGCCTCTGGCCTCGCCCTTGGTCGGTCCCTGTCCGGAGACGAACTGCTGCTCATCGGGCAGCACGCAGGCAATCACGATGTTGGTGCCGACGGCCGAGCCCTGGTTGAAAACCGTGATCTCGTAGGTCTCGTTGGCTCCGATCTCGATGGGATCGTGGATGTCGACCACCTCGAGCAGGATGGCCGGGATACCCATGACCTCCATGGTGAACTCGGCGGCGGCCTCGCAGCAGTAGCCGGTGGCCTGGGCGGTGTTGCGGATGGTGCCGATGGTGGTCATTTTGCACTTGACGGTGACGGTGCGCGAGCCGCCCGGGGGAATGGTGCCCAGGTTCCAGGACACGCGTCCACCGCCGGCCCGTCCGCCGTCACTGGCCTCGAGGAAGGTCGAGCCCGAGTGCAGGGTATCGACCAGCATGACATCCCTGGCGGGGGCATCGCCCTCGTTGCTGACGGTCAGCTCGTACGTGGCCGGTCTGCCGAGATAGCGCGTGGCGGGACCGGTCTTGGCCAACGCCAGCACTGGACGAACGACGCGGGTGCCGGCCGACGCCTCGGCGGTGAGTCCGCCGTCCTCCACTGCGGAGGCCCGGTTTTCGAACTGTCCGGTTTGCGACGACCGGACCTCGACGCTGAACTGACGGGACGCACCGGCGGGCAGGTCGCCCGCCTGGAGGACCAGCTCCTTGCGGCCGTCGGTAGTGGCCCAGCCGTCGGGCAACTTGTCCATGATCCGGACGTTTCGAGCGGTGCCGCTGCCGGGGTTGGTGACCACGAACTGGAGAGGAATGGGATCGCAGAGGATCACCTCGGCCGGGGCGGTCTTGACCAGCTCGAGGGCGGGCTGAACGATGAGCGTGCTGGAACACATCTGTGTGTTGAAGGTGACCGTAGCGCAGGAGGCCAACTCGCCCACGCGGGCGGCCGATCCGGCAAAGCGGATCGCCTTCGACGCCTTGGGCCCCAGCGTGCCCAGGTTCCAGGTGGCTTGGCCACCGGCCCTGTTGTCGGGCTCCGGCGTGATGCTGGTCACGGTGAAGGCTTCCGGCAGCGCCTCGATGAGTATCAGGCCCTCGACGTTTCGATTGGTCAGGTTGGACAGCTTCAACTCGTACTCCATGGCCTCACCGACCCGGACGCCGACCGGCATGGCGCGTTCGAGCAGGATGACGCTGGAGCCGACCTCGCCGGTGGGGTAGGCGTGCCGGGTGACGTTGAGTCCGGCGGCTTGTGCCTGGGCATTGGGAGCGGCCAGGCTAGAGGTGGTCATCGCGGCGACAGCGGCCAGGGTGACCCAGTGGCGTGAAACGGAACTGCACATGGTTCTTTCCTCCAAGTAGCTAGACAGATAGCGATCTTTCGAAACAGTTCGGTGATTATCGAGGTAAGCGCGGGGCGGGGGCCGGTCCGAAACCGGCTCCCCGCCGCGCTACGTTTTCAAGAGCTGCAGACTAGTAAACGTTCGTGCTCTCGGTTTCCTCGACCGGCATCGGCTGCTGGTCGGTGGTCATCGAGACCTTGAACCGCACGTCGCCCGGAGCCGTGCCCTTGGCCACCACTCGGAACGTGGCCTTGGCCTTGGGAGCCAGGGAGGGCAGAGCGGCGAAGGTGACGGCCGGTCCGTCAACGGCGGCCTGCATCGGGCCGTCCGACGAAGAGTACGACAGCTGCTGCGGCAGCGTGCAGGCCAGCTTGATGTTGGTTCCCGCGGCCGATCCCTGGTTGGTGACCGCGATCACGTAGGTGATGGTGGCCCCGACCTCGATCGGGTCCTCGACGTCGATCACCTCGAGCAGAATGGCCGGGATGCCCTTGACCTCCATCTGGGTCGAGGCGCTGCCCTCGGCGCAGATGGCCCTGGCCAACGCGGTGTTCCGCATCGTCCCCGGCTGCATCGGCTTCAAGGACATGGTGACCTTGCGTGAGGCACCGGGCTCGAGGGTACCCAGGTTCCAGGACACGCCACCGCCGGCGGCGCTGCCACCGTCGCTGGCGCTGAGGAACTGGGTGCCGGCCGGTATGTCGTCGGTCAGCACGGTCTGGACGGCCGGCGCGTCGCCGGTGTTGGTCACGGTGATGGTGTACTCGGCGGTCCGACCGATGTAGCGGATCTCCGGCCCGGTCTTGGTGACCTCGAGAACCGGCTGACTCACGACGGTGGTGCACTCGGCCTCGGCGGAGAGACCGCCGTCGGCGGTCGCGGTGGCCCTGTTGAGGAAGGAGCCGGTGCGCTCGGCCTTGACGGTAAAGCGGGTCTGCTTGGCCTGGCCAGCAGCCAGAGTCCCGATGTCGGCCCGCAGACTGCGGCGGCCGGTGTCGGTCACCAGCCCGGCGGGCAGCTCATCGTTGACCACGACGTTGGTGGCCGGGCCGTCGCCGGTGTTGCGGACGACCAGGGTGTACTCGATCGGATCGCAGATGGTGACCGCGGGGGTGCACTGTTTCTCGAGCACGATCTGCGGAGCAACGATCCTGGTGGTGCAGCAGTCGCGTGCGGAGAGGCCATAGTCGGCCGTGACCGCGGCGCAGTTCTCGAACGTGCCCGTGCGGGTGCCGCGGACGGTCACCTGGATGGCCTGGCTCTCGCCGGCGGGCAGCGTGCCGAGCGACCAGGAGAGGTTAGAGCCAGCGGCCGAGGCGCCGGGGTTGCTCGAGACGTAGGCGATGCCGTCGGGCAGGTTGTCGGTGACGGTGACGTTGGTGGCCGACACCTGCGACGGGTTGGTCACGCGGATGTCATACTGGAACTCCTCGTTGACCATCTTCTGGCTCGGGCAGTTCTTGGTGATGCCGATCTTGGGCCCGACCCAGGTCTTGGCAGTCATGCCGGTGGCGATGTGGGCCTCGGGCACGCAGCACTCATCCGCCGGACGGACGATGTCGACCTCGACGTTGTTGGTGCCTTCGGTCGGGGTGGTCTGACGGATGGTCACGCGGGCCTCGCCGAGTTCGTTGGTCTCAACGATGGCCGTGTTGTTCCCGCTGGCCTCGAACACGGCCGGCGGGCCGTCCACGATCTTGTAGGTCACCACGTGGCCCGCCAGCGGCGAGCCGTCAGAGTATTTCATGACCGTTGTGGTGAACTCGTGTGTGGTTCCGATCGGGTTGGTGGCGGGTGGCGGGAACTCCCAGGCCACGTCGTACCAGTGCTTGACGGCGAAGACCTTGTGATTGTTCCAGTCGTAGATGCCGGGAGCGTAGGCCGTGATGTAGGTGTTGCCCTCGATGGGTGAGGTGATGACACACCAGGTCTGACCGGCCTGGAGGTGGACGTCGTCGGAGGGGTCGTCGTTGCCCATGTCCAGCACGTGGTCGAAGTTGTTGGTGTGGGAGACCGCGTAGTGGTTGTCGACCTTGTAGCCGCGGCTGGCTCGCCAGCCGCTCTCGTCCACTTCGACGATGTCGCCGACGCCGCCCTCGGAGATCATCCATTCCACGCGCCGATTGCCCAACGGCTTGCCGTGCTTGTCCAGGACGGTGGCGACCAGGACGTGTTGGGTGCGAACCGGATTCACGTCCTCGAGGGGGGTCAGTTCAAGTGCGACCGCATAGGGGTCCCAATCGCCGTAGTACCCACCCTCCGGCGGCTTGGCGTGGGTCTGCTGAATGTCGCCGCCGGCCGGCCACGTAAACGCGTGTGGCATGTGGAGCCGGCAACCGGATAGTGCCGCGAGGCCTATCACAGTGAACAATACGCAAAGTTTAGCTGCTCTCGCCGTGTTCATGGCTACCTCCCAAGAAATGCGTAACTATATATCCAAGTTCGTGCCCAAGGCCCGCATGATGCCGGGCATGCCCTGGCCCGGCCCATCGTCCGTCTGTGGGAGGAACCACTCGCGAACGCGCATGGGTCCGTACCCCACGTTAATCAGGTAATCGAAAGACAGTCCAGAGCTCTTTGACTGAAAAAGCTCCAACCTGTCCGCCGCTCGCGGCTCCTGAACTCGAATTCCGCGGTCGGCCCGACGATACACTTCACGAAGCGCCGCCCGTGCGACTGGCCGCGATGCTTGCAACACTTTATGAAGGCGAGCCCGTTGACACGGCACCACTCGTGCCCAGGGTCCGAATCAAACGGATACCCTTCCGTCCTCCGCGAGAAACGGAACCTCCTCTGGATTCGATCAGTCTCGTTGACGCCCTCTGGCGATTACCAGTGACATCATTCTAGCACCATGACGCCATTTGGCAACAGCAACAAGTTCGCACTTCTTAGGCGTCATGCGGCCTTGCCGCAGCAGCGGCGGATCGACCGGCCCAAAGTGATACTGAAACCGCCAGCCCCCTCGACGCCAGCCGCGCCTCCGGCACATGCGTTGGACAGGCGGCAAAGCAAACACGATAGGGAAACGGGGCTGAGGTCACGCGCTTCATTCCGGCAATTCAGGCAAAGGACGACCCTCCGGCTTCGTGGGTCCAGAGCCAGGTTCACGCGGGGGGACCTTCAGCACCATCCCGATCCGCAGCCGCTCGGCCTGTGCGAGGCGGTCGCGGTTCAATTCGAGAATCTCCCGCCAGCGCTTCCAATCCCCTAGAAGGCGGTCCGCGATCCCCATCAGCGTATCACCCTTTCGCACCACATAGGTGCGTGGCGGCTCGGCAGGCAACGGATTATCGGAAGTTGGCGATGTAGTGGAAGGCTCAGCGGACTGGGCGCCCTCGGGGGCGCGCTCCCTCAAGGGCGGCAGGATCATCCTCTGACCGATGCGAAGGCGTCGCGGGTCGATTCCCGGGTTGGCGCGGAGGATGGCGTCCCACTGATTGGCGTCGCCGTAATGCCTCAGGGCAATCGAGCGCAGCGTGTCGCCCGGTCGGACCCGGTAGATGCGTGCGACGCGAGGCTGTACCGCCGATCCACGTTCAGATGCCGCTGTTTGCGCCGATGTGCTTGTTCGCTGCTCGCGAGGAAGGACGCCGTTCGTGTCGCCGGCCGCTGGTCCGGGGCGGTCCTCTGCCGCCTCCTGCGGTTTGTCGCGGCCCGCCACGAGCGTGCGCCCGGCGGCCGGTCCAGGCTTCACCCCGGTCGAACCCGCCTGCGGACCCGAACGCTCACCGACGGCCGCGGTGCGCGGACCGCCGTCCATCCGCCGCTGCCCTCCGGCAGCTTGTCCGCCCCACCCGTCGGTGGGCGCCGCGCCCTTTTCCGCCTCGTGATCTTGGCCATCGGATTCGGCGCGTCCCAAGGTGCCCACCAAGTCAAGTGCCCGGCGGGCGGAACGTGCGAGTGCACCGGTCGGCCGGTCGGCAACTGCTTCCGAGGCCCGTGCCCGGCCCTCGGGCACCCCCGCCTCCGCCATGGTTTTGCCTGAAGAGCCGCCCCCCCCACCCGGTTGTCCGGACGGGCGTTCTTGCGCTGTGGTTGCCGTTGGACCTTCCGCGCGGCCGGCGTCCTCGGACGATGCGGGTCTGCCGGCAACGGCGAGCGCCCCACGATCCGCGAAATCCGCCGGGATGCGAAGAGGCAGGCGGGCGAACTGGCTCGACAGGCGGCGTCCGTTCGGCTGGTAGACTCCAAAATGGGCCCAGACCGGAAGGTCGCCGGGTCCGACCTCGAGTTCGGCGGCGGGGATCGTCACGCGGACGTTCTCGAAGGTCCATCGTGCTTCCGGAGCCATCAGCGTCCTGGTCGCGGCCACATTGCCGCGGGTATCCTGGAAACGCCCGTTGCCGGATTTGATGGCTTTGCCCTTCGAGTCAACCAAGCCCACGCGATAGACCAACTGTTGGCCAGCGAAATCGCGCGTGTCCACCGTGGCGACGAAGGCCATTGCGGCGAGCCCATCGCGATCGTGAACTCGCTCGCAGCGCATCTGCGCAAGCTCCACGTTGGGACCGACGCAACCGCATAACGGTACGCCCGCAAGGAACAAGAACGGCGCCCAACCAACAATCGATCGGCCCAACATAGGTCCACCGAGCATACCACACACGACAGCGCGGCGACAGCGACTGGGCCCGGTCAACATGGATTATCCCTCGTCAGGGACGGGCTGACAGGTATCAGATTCGGGCTGGCAGACCAGGTCTCCGGCACAGTCCCCGTTCGTGACGCAGGTGGCCCCCAGGCCTTCGATCCCCTCCGCGCCCGGCGGCTGGCAGGTGCTGCTGGCGAACTGACAGACGAGGCCGTCGTCGCACTCGGCGTCCTCGGCGCAGGCCCCGCCCAGCAGAACAGGACCGGGGATGCCGTCACCGTCCTCGAGGACCTGGCAGGTGTTGGTCTCCGGCTGACAGAGCAGGTCCGGCCCGCAGTCGTTGTTGTCGATGCAGTCGGCGGCGAGTCCGTCGGGCTCCTGCTCGAGCGTCAACTGGCAGGTGTCGGTCTGCTCCTAACAGGCCAACTCGAAGGTGCAGTCCAGGTTGCTCTCGCAAGGCTCGCCAAGCCGGCCCTGAAAGTTCTCACTGGAACGACAGCCCACGGCCAAGGACATCGACGACAGGCACACCGGAAGGATGAGCCGCCATCGCGCAGGGAACTTCAACATGTACGAGGCTCCTGTTCACCGGGGACCAACCCGCGTGGTGTTGTGCGGCATCTCGAGAATCGCCGAACCACCGGCGTCGATCCTATTGACCGGCGGAAGCCACGTCAACGAAGCGAGGGCGCCGTCAACGCATTGACAGACCGGACTTCGGCCTTATTCTCGCCGGCAAGGGCAGTCAAGAACTTCGTTTGTATCGTGGCTTCGTATGGTTTCGCGCACCCATGGCGGGCATGGGGCAGTCCGGAACTCACAGGCGCTGGTTGCAGCTTTTCTGGGAGGCCAATGAACTATGGACAGGGTACTCGATTGGGCTCTGGGAGTCTGGGTCACGTACAGCCCCGCTCTGATCGCCGCGATTCTGACGCTGGCCATCGGCTGGTTCGTGGCTCGAATGCTGAAGAAACTCTGCCGCCGTGTGATGACCAGGGCCAAGGTGGAAGCGACCCTGGTGGGGTTCACGACCAACCTGGTCTACCTGGGCGCGATGGCGCTGGTGGTCATCTCCGTTCTGGGCAAGCTGGGTATCAACACGGCGTCTTTCGCGGCGATCCTGGCGGCGGCGGGCCTGGCCGTCGGCTTTGCCCTGCAGGGATCGCTATCCAACTTCGCGTCCGGCGTCCTGTTGATCATATTCCGACCCTTCAAGGTGGGCGATTACGTGGAGGCCGGAGGCATCGGCGGTGTGGTGGAAGACATCCAGGTCTTCGCCACGAAACTGCGAACGCCCGACAACAAGGCGATCATCATGCCGAATTCCTCGATCACCGGCGGGAACATCACGAACTACTCGGCCAAGGACACGCGGCGGGTGGACTTGGTTTTCGGCATCGGCTACGCGGACGACATCGAGAAGGCCAAGCGCATCCTGGCCGACATCCTGGCCAAGGACACGCGCGTGCTGGCCGACCCAGCGGTGACGATCGGCGTGCTGGAACTGGGCGACAGCAGCGTGAACCTCGCGGTGCGCCCCTGGGTGAAGACCGGCGATTACTGGGACGTGTTCTTCGAGGTCACCGAAGCGGTGAAGGTCCAGTTCGACGCCCAGGGAATCAGTATCCCGTTCCCGCAACGGGACGTGCACCTGCATCAGGCGGCTTGAGGATCGGGCCGACGGCGCCCGGTTCGCGTGTTCGGCCGGTCTTGCGACGGTGTGGCGCAGGGTCTACGCTCGCGGCGTCACGGTGGAGCGGGTTGTCGGGCCCGAGTGTGCAGCCCGACAGAGTGGAGGATAAGCCATGAAATCCATCGCTTCGTGTCTGACGGTCGCCATGTGCTTATGGCTGGCGCAGCCGTCTCAGGCGGACGAGCCGCCGGGGGCGACTCCGCAAAACGCCGAGACGGTGACCATCGAACTGAAGCCCGGTCCGCCCGGACCGAGCGAGCCGCCGGAGCCGCGCTTCACGGCCCGCGTCACGGCCGAGGACCTGGGCGCCCTGCTGGAGATGCCCGAAGTGCCCGTGCAGTTCCGGCTGGAGAGCCAGCGCCGAGCCACGCTCGAAGCCTTGGGCAAGATCAGCATGGGGCCCCTGGTGGACGCGCTGGCCGATTTTCTGGCGGAGGATTTCGCGGGGCGGTTCGATCCGCCGCGTGACCTGATCGTCGTGCCGGTGCCCGCGGAGAAACAGGTCTCCATCGAGGCTCCCGACGTTCAGCCGGAGCCCTACCGCGGGCCGAAGTTCGAGGTGGTGGGCTTCCTGCTGCACGACGTGACGGAAGCCGAGTTTCAGAACGTGGGCGTGCGGATCATTCAGACCGCCCGGCAACTGGTCGACTCGGGCGATCCCGTTTACGACCGCACCTCGCCGGCTTACATCCGCTGGCTGGCCGAGCGTGAGGTGGAGGAGATGCGCCAGGCCCGCGAGCGGGAGGCGCTGAGCGCCCGCGAGCGGGAGGAAATCAAGCAGCGGATCGCCGAGGCCCTGGGGATCGACGCGACGGCCGATGCCGACGCCACCCGGGAAGGGAACTGGCTCAAGGAGTCGAGACGGTTCAGCTACATCATCCGCGAGGGGGAGTTCATCGATCGTCTCAAGCCACTGGTGGAGCGGATCAACCGCGAGATGGCGATTGCCGACTTCGCCCCGCCGTCGGCGCTCGACCGGCCGGGGATTTACCACGACCCGGAGATCGGCGACGTCGAGATCGTTCTGCCCAAACCCATGCTCAGCGCCTTCCTCGAGGAGGCCGACCAGTTCGAGCGTCGGATGGCGGAGGACGCGGTGATCAGCATCGAGGCCGTCCGGCTGACCGACCGGGACCTCGTTTCAGGGGCCCTGGCGTCGCGTCTCAACGCTCAAGTGCAGGGCGTGCACGACCCATCTTCCGGCTTCAACAGAAGAAGAGTGCTTCGCGAGGTCGGGCTCAACGCGATGCTGGCCGTCGCCAACCAGGATTTGCAGATTCGGACGCTGGAGGGCATCGCCGCCGGCGGAATACCCGCGGGCGTGCAACCCGTACAGATCGCGCCGCCCACGCTGCCGCCCATCATCCTGGATCCACAAGCGACCACGGTTGGCAGTACGTTCGCGGTCGGTGCAGACCCGATCTTCTTCGACGGGCGCGAACAGGTGTACGGTTTCAGCTACCTGGGGCCGGACGGCATCGCCCACACGCTGACGCTGGAGGTCGTGGACAGCCTGCGCGAGACCTGGGACCGCATCGAGCGGAACCTCATCGTCCATAAGATCCAGAAGACCGACACGCTGACGCCGTTCTCGGTACCGGTCGGGCCGGACACCAAGACCTACAACGGCATCGCGGCCCTGATCTCGCAGGAGAACCAGACGCTGATCGTGGCCACCGGCACGGGTGCCATCGAGAAGACGGAGGCGACGGCCGGGACCTGGCTGATCATCGAGGACTTCGAGATCAAGCCGATCCCGGGCTCGTCCACGACGCTCACCGAGGAGGAACTGCACGACCTGGAGGCCAAGGTGCGGCTGACCATGTTCCTCCGCGATCCGCACACGGACCCGGGTTTCAAGCGGCGGCTGCTGGAGGCGCGGACGGACGATGAGCTGCGCCACATTCTGCTGACGCATTACCAGGGGACGCAGTACCAGCCGATCCGGTCGGGCCGCGAGCCGCGGACTTACGGAACCGTTTTCGACGAGCGGTACGCCCGGGTGCTGGCCGACGAACGGTTCATGAAGCGCGAGCGGAACTCGATGATCACGCTGACGTTCTTCTCCAGCCAGGGCAACATCGTGGCCAGCCCGGGGGCGACGCAGCTGGGCGACGCCAACGATCTGACTTCGTTCACCACGCAACTGCGTCCCAACGTGGTCACACCGATCTCGTCGTTCTTCACCAAGGGCGGCAGCGGCACGACGGGGTCGTCACCACTGACCGGGCTAGCCAAAGGCGAGCAGACCGACCAGTCCAAGACGATGACGCACCTGGTGATCCGGGCCCGCTTCCCCACCGTGGGGCGTGAACAGGCGGACCGCGAGGAAGGGCGCTTCACGGGCTACTTCGATCTGCCCGTCAAGCGCGAGCCGGCCAGCCAGGTCGATCTGCCCTTCCTGTCCAGCTCGGAGCACCCCGCCGAACGGCTGGCCAAGCTGCGGGTCGGGCTGATGTTCCCGGTCCTGGACCGCAAGCGTATTCGCGAGCCGCTGGCCGGGCTCAACCCGCAGAAGTTCCCCGGCGACGTGCCGCGGGAGGCGTGGGAGACGGCCATGACCCGGCTGTTGATGTGCCGCAAGCTGATCAGCGATTCGCCCGGCGCGTCCGACATGCTGGCCTCGGACTTCGTCAAACGCTTTGTGCTGGAGGTGCGGTCCCTGGTGGAGTATGACGAGGAGTTCTTCGACGCCCCCAACTTCGCCCTGCGCAACATGACCCAATGGAACAACCCCGAGCGAATTGCGTTGGCCCTGAACAACAGCCCGGGACGGTTCGCGTTGGAGCGACTCGTCGGCATCCTCGATGAACTCGGCGAGGAGCTGGTGCCCTACGACTACGTCCAGAACTACCTGGCCACTTCGCCACCGGCTGGCCTGCACGCTCGGAGGATTTATCCCCTTTCCTGGGGAGAGGTCCAGACGCTGCGACGCGACGTGGCCGCCCACTATTTGCGATTCCGGGAGGTCTACGGTGACGCGTTCCTGGAGGCGGTCTCGTCGGTCCTGCACCTGGGCACCTATCGATCGAAGAGCGTGTCGGACCTAGTTGCCGGGCCGCTCCGAGGCTGCCGAGACCTGGTGGTTTTCGACCGGAGCGGCAGCGCCGTCTCGGACCCCCGGCTGTACGAGGAGGCCCACGAACAGTTTCTGTTTCTCAAGGCGGGCGGTTACAAGGGACGGTTGTTCGAGAGGTCGATGGTGGCCCCGGAGCATCTGCCGGACGATCAGCGCAGCCTGATCTACCGCGGGCGAGACATACTCACGCTGGCGGACCGTTGGAGCCGGGAGGAGTGGTAACACCAGGAGTCGAGCAGGCTCTGGCGGCCGCGCGTCGTCTCGCGCAATTGCGCCTGACCGGTTGCCCGGCTGCGAAGACGTGCCGCGCTTGTGCACGACGGAAGGAGTAGGACCTTGCTGTTCCTCGACTATTTGTTCGGCATCATTATCTCGTTGCTGACCTTCCCAGGCGTCTTCGATCTGATCTTCCAGGGAATCGGCGGGATCGGTATGTGACGACCGGGCAGGGCACGCGACCGCCCGGCGATGAATCGTCGTCACTCCGCCTCTTGAAGTCTCAACCCGCAAGCACCCACTCTTGTGGGTGCTCCAGCGCGCTCGCGCCGGCCGATTGCGAACGGCCCGACGTTGGCCTCCTGACGCGCGATTTGCCAAGCTGGGCGATAAAGGCCAGACCGCCGCGTCTGGGTGTTGTGGTGGGCGCGTCGGACTTCGGGTTTGACGTGAACCTGGACGGAAACGTGTCGGCGGCGGACGGCTCGTCGATCAAGCAGCGTCTGGGCAACTTCGCTCCGACCTGCCCGTAGGCGGAAGCGACGCGAAAACGAAAGTGGCGAGTTCAGAGTTCGGCCGGATCGGCCGCTCTGAACTCGCCACTCGTTATTGCGGACTCTCGACCCGCTACGCGACCGTGATCGACTTGTCCAGATGCTAGGCAACGTTGCTGCGGTCAAGGGCAACGGCACGGATGAAATCCGACAGGCCCCGGAATCCCAATCGTGCGGCCGCGTCCTGGAGGTGGAACTTCTCGTCAGGGCTAAGTCGGATGTTGACCTGCGTGGATCGCTTCGCCCGAGACGTGGGCGGGCGCTGGCCGCTTTCAAGCATTGTGGCGACAGCCACGGTCAAGGCCTCGCCCGTGGCCCGGACGCATTCGTCGGGCGTCTTGCCGTCGGCAAAGACGGTGGGGATCTCGACCGAGCTGCCGATGTAGCCCAACTCGTCGTTGGGTTCGAGGACAAGGCGGTAGCCGGCGGCGATGTTGCCGGCCCGCTTCAGGACAGCGGGGTCAAACCGCTTGTTGGGCGAGCTACTCGCCTTCGAGGATTTCCTTGATCTTCGCGACGTAGGCATCCGCAACCATTCTGTCATGCACGGGGATCAGCAGCGGCAACTCGCGGTCGGGATGCACGAAGACGAAGTAGGGCGGCCAGGTCCGCTGCAACGTCCAGCCGTGGGATTCCAGTAACTTCAGCACCTCCGCAAACGGCTTGCCAGGCATCGGTCGGTCTCCGCATTGCTCTGCCCAGTCAGCCAGACGCCCGGGGGGTGCACGCTGCGAAGCTGCCGTCAGCGTGCTGGCAGAGCAATCGGGACCACTCGACGCCGTCAGAGGCGTTTAGGAGTACCCCGAGCGTCAACTACACACATCGCCTCGGCAGGGTTAACGCAATCATAGTATAGCCTAAGATATACGAAAAGTCAAGCCGGTTTTCGGCTTGGGGCGCGCAGACCATTGCCGGCAGCCTCAAGTTGTCCTCGAGGAGCGGCAAACGCCGTCGGCATGCGGTGGCCGCAGACGCGGCTAGGCCACCGTGATCGACTTGTCCAGATAGACGTCCTGGATCGCGTTGAGCAGCTTGACGCCCTCTTCCATGGGGCGCTGGAATGCCTTTCGGCCGGAGATCATGCCCGTGCCGCCGGCCCGCTTGTTGACGACGGCCGTGCGGACGGCGTCGGCGAAGTCGTTCTGGCCGGAGGCCCCGCCGGAGTTGATCAGGCCGGCGCGACCCATGTAGCAGCCGGCGACCTGGTAGCGGGTCAGGTCGATGGGGTTGTCAGTGGTCAGGCTGGAATAGACGGCCTTGTGCGTCTTGGCGAAGTTGATGGCGGTGAACCCGCCGTTGTTCTCGGCCTGTTTCTGCTTGATTATGTCGGCCTCGATGGTCACGCCCAGGTGGTTGGCCTGGTTGGTCAAGTCGGCGGCCGCGTGGTAATCGACGCCGTCCTTCTTGAAGGCGCTGTTGCGCAGGTAGCACCACAGGACGGTGACCATGCCAAGCTCATGGGCCATGTGGAAGGCCTCGCTGACCTCCTGAATCTGTCGGCTGGACTCCTCCGAACCGAAGTAGATGGTGGCCCCCGCCGCCACGGCGCCCATGTCGGCCGCCTGTCGGACGTCGGCGAACATGATCTGGTCGTACTTGTTCGGATAGGTCAGCAGCTCGTTGTGGTTCAGCTTGACCAGGAATGGAATCCTGTGGGCGTACTTGCGTGCGACCGCTCCCAGCACGCCGAGGGTGGAGGCCACCGCGTTGCACCCGCCCTCCATGGCCAGGCGTACGATGTTCTCCGGATCGAAGTACATCGGGTTGGGGGCGAACGAGGCCCCGGCGGTGTGTTCGATGCCCTGGTCCACCGGCAGGATCGAGACGTAGCCGGTCCCGGCAAGACGCCCGTGGCCGAAGATCGCTTGCAGGGCCCGCAGGACGGGTGTCGGCCTGTCGGAGCCGGCCACCACCCGGTCCACGAAGTCCGGCCCGGGCAGGGTCAGCATGGATTTGTCGATGCCGGTACACTTGTAGCCGAGAAGCTCTCCGGCCTGGTCGCCCAACAGATCGGTGATGGCACTCATGGATCTTCCTCCGTGCGAAAGGCGCCGTGTCTGATACCGAACTCCGGCCGATGAGCATACCCTAGTTGGGAGCCGCGTCAACGCGGGCGGCAGCCGGCAACGGTCGCCGAGTGCGCCACCCCGGCACCCGGGGCAGGCGGCTGGCTGGCACGGGCGCGCCCGGGGGCCGGCAGCGCCGGCGATTCGGTCGCCGTGTTGCCTTGCTGACAGGTGCCGGGTACGCTACCTTCCCTCATTCGTGTCAAGTCCGGGCGGTCGGCCCCTGGCCATCGACCGGACGGACGGCGAGGCCGACAAGGAGCAGGCTGATGACCGACGAGGACATCTCCGTGGAGGAGCAGGAAGAAACACAAGCCGCCGAGGAGGAACCCTCCGAGGAGGAAGCGGCCCAGGCCAAGCTCAAGGAGGCCATCGGCGTCGAGTCCGAGGACCTGGGCATGCTGTGCAGGAAGCTGACCATCACCATCCCGCGGGAGACCATCGACGAGCGGCTGGCCGAGCAGTTCGCGGAGCTGAAGCGCGAGGCCCAGGTGGACGGCTTCCGGAAGGGCCGGGCGCCGCTACGACTGGTCGAGAAACGCTTCGGTCGTGACGTCGGCGACCAGATGGTCGGAACACTGGTCGGCAACGCGTTCCTGGCGGCCCTGGAGAAGGAGGAGCTGAAGGACAAGACCATCGGCGATCCGCGTATCTGGGTGCAGATGCCCGAGGAGCGGCCGACCGGGACCGGCGGCAAGAGGACCGTCCTGACCGACAAGCTGGTGGAGATCGACAAGGCCCTGGACCACATGCAGCTGCCCTCGGAGGGGGCCATGAGCTTCTCCTGCGAGGTGGAGTTGCGGCCGGAGTTCGAGCTGCCGGACCTGGAAAAGATCCCGCTGGAGCGACCCTTGGTGGAAATCACCGACGAGATCGTCACCGGCGAGATCGACCGCATCCGGGCGATGCAAGGGCAGTACGTCCCCGTCGAGGAAGGGGGCATCAAGGCGGACGACATGGTGGTCGCCGATTACACGTGCACGGTAGGCGAACGTGTGGTGGCCGATGAGACCAACCACGCCCTGGCCGCCAGAGACCAGCGCCTGGAGAAGATCCCGGTTGAAGGTCTGGGCGAAGCCCTGGTGGGCAAGAAGGCGAGCGACACGGTGACGGTCGAGGCCAAGGTGCCGGACGATTACGACGACGCCGAGCTGCGGGGCCAGACGGCCCGGTTCGAGTTCGTCCTCCAGGACGTGAAGCGGCTGCGTCTTCCGGAGCTGGATGAGGAGTTCCTCTCAAACATCGGGGCGGATAGTGAGGACGAGCTGCGCAACATGGTGCGGCAGGACCTGGACGCTCGTCGCCAGCACATGGTGCAGAGCAAGCTTCGGGCCGACCTCCGCGAGTACCTGCTGAGCAAGACCGAGTTGGACATCCCCTCGGGCCTGTCGCAGCGGCAGACGGACCGGGCCCTGGCCCGGAACATGATCGAGATGTATCGGATGGGCATGCCCCAGGAGGAGATCGAGAAGCGCATGGACGGCACGCGGGCGTCGGCCGCCGCCGAGGCGACCCGCGAACTCAAGGTGTTCTTCATCATGACCAGAATCGCGGACGAACTGGAGGTCTCGGTGAGCGAGGAGGAGATCAACGGGGCCATCGCCATGATCGCCCAGCGTCGCGGTCGGCGGTTCGATCGGGTGCGAGACGAGCTCAGCCGGACCGGTGGCCTGGAGAACCTCCAGGTGCAGATCCGCGACGAAAAGATTATGGACCGGCTGATCGAAAACGCCGAAATCACTGAGACGAGCAGCACCGGCCCAAAGAAGAAGACGGCCAAGAGGAAGAAGAAGAGCAAGACCTCCACCAAAGACGCCGACGCCACCCCGGAGACGACCTAGGGTCCAGCCGAGAGAAAGCGCGGTCTCGGCCATACGGCAAGACGCCGAAGCCGCCGGTGACGCACGGCAAGCGAACACCGGCCGGAGACACACGGGAACGAGGACCGATCGCAATGAGCGAGTCAATTCAGCCCTTCTGGCCGACCAAGCTGCAGTACCCGCCCTACCAGCGCACGCGGGAGATGTCCATCGAGGACATGTTGCTGGACAACCGGATCATCTTTATGGCCGGCGACATCACCGAGCGGGCGGCCAGCATGGCCATCATGCGACTGTTGTACCTGCAGTCGATCAAGAAGGACCAGGACGTCAACCTGTACATCAACTCGCGGGGCGGGCTGGTGGACCAGACGCTGGCCATCTACGACACCATGCAGTTCATGGGCTGCGACCTCGCCACCTACTGCATCGGGCAGGCGGCCAGCGGAGCGGCGCTGATCCTGATGGCCGGCACCAAGGGCAAGCGTTTCATCCTGCCCAACGCCAAGGTCATGCTCCATCAGCCCTACGGCGGTATCGGCGGGCAGGCCGAGGACATGCGTATCCAGGCCGACGAGATCCTCAAGGACAAACGACGGATCAACGAGATCATCGCCCAGCACACGGGGCAGTCGGTCGAGACGATCACTCAGGAGACCGAGCGGGACCGATTCCTCGGCGCCGACGAGGCCAAGGAATACGGCATCGTGGACGAGATTCTCCGCGAGTTCCCGTCCGAACAGAAGAAGAAAAGCAAGTAGGTCGCCGGACCCGGTTGCGGCGGCACCGGCCGGAACCCATACCGGAACGGCGGTCGCCGAGGCGACGCCAAAGGATGTCCCAATACGATGGCCACGAACAACCTCATCCCCTACGTCATTGAGACCACCGGCCGCGGCGAGCGGGCCTACGACATCTACTCGCGGCTGCTCAAGGACCGGATTGTCTTCCTCGGTGGGAGCATCGACGACGAGTTGGCCAACGTCGTCATTGCCCAGATGCTGTTCCTGTCGAACGAGGCCCCCAAGGCCGACATCAGCTTCTACGTCAACTCGCCCGGCGGCTCGGTAACGTCGGGGCTGGCCATCTACGACACCATGCAGTACGTCCGTTGCGACGTGGCCACCTACTGCATCGGCCAGGCGGCCAGCATGGGCGCCGTCCTGCTGCTGGGAGGAGCCAAGGGCAAGCGTTTCATGCTGCCCAACGCCAAGGTGCTGCTGCATCAACCCCTGTGGGGGCGGGAAGGGCCGGCCACGGACCTGTCGATCGCCGCCGAGGAGATCATCAAGGTCCGTACGCGCCTCTACCAGATCGTTCAGAAGCACACCGGACAAGACCTCGCCCGCATCGAGAAGGACTGCGACCGCGACAAATGGATGGATCCGGTCGAGGCGCTGGACTACGGCCTGGTGGACAAGATCCTGGAACGAGTCCCCGAGTAGACCGGCGCCGGCGCGCGTGGCGCCGGTCGGCGCGCGGTACAGGCCCGCCTCTGCCGTCGTCCGCCTCTCCCACCGGGCCCCACATGCGAACTGCAAACCACCCACCCACCCACCCACGCCACCACGCGGCGGCCTCTCCGGCGCCCGAACAGTATGATCGCGCCTTTCTCAACATCGGGAAAGGAACTTGGGCGATCCTGGGCCAGGCCGAGAAGAACGGGATGGGAGGCATAGTATAGATGGGATGGATAGAACAGCGTCGGGTAGCCTCAGTGTGCGGCCGGGGTGTTGGCCGGCAGGCCGTTCTCCATCGCCATTGACCTGGTCGCTTCTGGACAACCGTCACTACCGCAACACCTCCACCGCAACCGATCATGGGGCCTCAATG
>DATKXO010000035.1:0-28385 GCA_035528995.1 Phycisphaerae bacterium
GTAGTGGCCCGGGCCAGGTGCCGATAACTCTCGGTAGTGGCGATGGTGGGTGGCTGTCCGGCCAGGGGTGCGCGGTTGTGGCTCTTCCGGCCGGTTTGAGTGGTCTGCGCGCAGCTTCGCAGGCGACGCCCACCGCCCCCGACCGGTGTCCGTGCCTCATCATCGCGGCCCGCGAAGCAACACCGTGGTCCCACGCTCGCAATCACGTCTCGGTAGGGCAGGAAATCGACGGGTGGCTCGGTGGCGTGCGAGGTTACCGTGGCTGTTGGTCATCGCTTTTAGCTTCATTGCTCCCCTTCGCGCAGCGGCGCAAGCCCAGCTCGAGGCCAGCGCAACGCTGGTCGGCTCGACGCCGGTGACCGTCAGTTTGAGCAGGACTTTCAGTAGTCCGGTGGTGGTCTGCACGATCTGGCTGGGCAACAACTCCGTCCCGGTGGTGCCGCGGGTCAGCAATGTCACGGCAACGAGTTTTGACGTGCGGCTGGAGAACCCGTCCGGCGGCGCGGTGGTGGCCGAGTATGTGAGCTACATCGTCGGGGAGGAGGGGGTCTGGACGATCGACGGCGTGAAGCTGGAGGCACAATCTTATCTGTCGACCGTGACCGACGAGGACGGAAGTTGGGACGGCGAAGAGCAGAGCTACGGGCAGGGCTACACCAATCCGGTGGTGCTCGGCCAGGTGATGACGGAGAACGATGCCAACTGGTCGGTCTTCTGGTGTCGAGGCACAGGGACGACCAGCCCTCCGTCGTCTATCGCACTGAGCACGGGGAAGACGGTGTGCGAGGACCCGCTCGAGATGCGTGCCGACGAGACGGTCGGCTTCATGGTGATCGAGGCGGGGCACGGCACACTCGGGGGGGTGGCGTACGAAGCGGCGCTGGGCGCCGACACTGTGCAGGGCGTCGATAACGGCCCGCCGTTTGCGTACAACTTCGCAGCCGCGTTCGGCTCCGCGCCGCAGGTCGGTCTGGCCAGCGTGGCCGGCATGGACGGCAACAACGGCGCCTGGGCCGTGGTGTACGGGCCGACACCGACCACGACGACAAGATTGTATCTGGCCGCCGACGAGGACCAGCTCGCGGATTCGGAGCGGAACCATACGGACGAGCAGGTCGGGTACCTGGTGTTTGAACGGCCGGTGCTGTATCCGAACCAGGCACCGGACGATCCGGCGGGACTGAGCCTTAGCGAATGTCCCCAGGGGGGTGGGACGGACAAGACTCCGTCACTGCAGTTCACGCAGGCCGACGGCGACGGGGACCCGGTCACGTACCAGGCCCAGATTGACGACACCGATGGAACGTTCAGCTCGCTGGTGGTTGACTACGAGAGTGCGGCCCTGGCCGGCGGGGCGGCGAGCTTCACGGTCGGGCAGGCGGAGGGTGGAGGCAGCTACAGCGTGGGGGCGGCCGGACAGGAACTGGCGGCGGGCACGTACTACTGGCGCGTGCAGAGCACCGACGGTTTTGCCACGTCGGGTTGGACGACCGGCGCTTCGTTCACCATCGTTGAACCGACGATCGACTTCTCCAGCTCAACGTACGCCGGCGGGGAGAGTGGTGGAGCGATCACGGTAACGGTGGAACTGAGCGGGGATTCCTGCCAGACGATCGAGGTGGACTACGACTCGAGCGACGGGGGGGCGGAACAGCCCGACGATTACGGCGCCGTCTCGGGCACGTTGACCTTCGCTCCGGGGGACACCGGTAAGACGTTCACGGTCACGCCGGTGACCGACACTGAGGATGAAGGCGATGAAACGGTCACACTGACGCTGTCCGGTCCGAGTGATGCGACGCTTGCCGAGGTGAACAACCCGGCCACGCTGACCATCATCGACGATGACGACGCGGGTGTGACCATCGCGGAGTCCGCGGGCTCGACGGACGTGGTCGAGGGCGGGGCGACGGACACGTACACCGTGGTTCTGGATACCAAGCCCACGGACAAGGTGACCATCACGGTGACACCCGATGCTCAGACCGATCTGGGCTCGGGTTCCGGCGTGCCAATCGAGCACGTCTTCACGCGCGGCAACTGGCCGATTCCGCAGGTGGTCACGGTCACCGCGGTCGACGACGCCGTGGTAGAGGGGGCGCACAGCTCCACCATCACGCACGCCGCGGCCAGCACGGACACCGATTACAACGGCATGGCCGTCGGCGACGTGACGGCGAACATCACCGACAACGACACCGGCGGCGTGACGGTCAGCCAGACCGCGGGAAGCACCGCGGTCACCGAAGGCGGCGCCGCGGATACCTACTCTGTCGTGCTGGACTCCAAGCCGACGGACAACGTGACCATCACGGTCGATCCGGACGGGCAGACGGACGTCGGCGCCGGGGCCGGTGGGACGATCCAGCTCACCTTCACGACGGGGAACTGGTCTGTGGCCCAGACGGTGACGGTCACGGCGTTCGATGATGACGTCGTCGAAGGAGCGCACAGCTCGACGATCACGCATTCGGCGGCCAGCGCGGACGGGGGCTACGACGGCGTCGCTATCGCCAACGTGACCGCGGACGTGACCGACAACGACACGGCCGGCGTGACGGTGACCGAATCGGGCGGGTCCACGGACGTGGCCGAAGGTGGGGCGACGGACGCGTATACGGTGGTCCTGAAGTCGGAGCCCAGCGACGACGTGATCATCACGGTAACGCCGGACGGCGAGTCGGACCTGGGTGCGGGGGCCGGTGGGGCGATCCAGTTGACCTTCACGGCGGCGGATTGGGACAGCGCCCAGACCGTGACGGTCACGGCGGTGGATGACGGAATTGATGAGGGGACGCACAGCTCAACGATCACGCACTCGGCCGCGAGCGCGGACGACAACTACGGCGGCATCGACATCGGCAACATCACCGTCAGCATCACGGACAACGACACGGCCGGTGTGACCATCACCGAGTCGGGTGGGTCCACGGACGTTGTCGAAGGTGGAGCAACGGACGGCTACACGGTGGTCCTGGACTCGCGGCCCACGGCCAACGTGACGATCACGGTCGATCCCGACGAGCAGAGTGACGTGGGCGGCGGCCCGGGCACGGCCATCGAACTGATCTTCAGTACGGGGACCTGGTCGGTGGCCCAGACGGTCACGGTCGCCGCGGTGGATGACAATGTGGCCGAGGGCGCCCACGTCTCGGTCATCAGCCATTCGAGCGGCAGCATCGACGCGAAGTACGACGACATGGACCTGAGCGGCGCGGACGTGTCGGTCGGCATCACGGACGATGACGTGGGTGGCGTGACCATCACCGAGTCGGGGAGCGGGACGAGCGTCATCGAGGCCGGTGCGACGGACACCTACACCATCGTCCTGGACTCGCAGCCGACGGACGACGTGGTGATCACGGTCGACCCCGACGACCAGACGGACGTGGGCGGGGGCGTCGACGCGACGATCCAGTTGACGTTCACTCCAACGAACTGGCTCACACCGCAGGTGGTCACGGTGGTTGCGTTCGACGACGCGATCGACGAAGGGGGGCACACCTCGACGATCACCCACTCGGCCGCCAGCACCGACGACACCTACGACGAAATCACCATCGTCAACGTAGTCGCGAACGTGGGTGACGATGACGTGGCCGGCGTGACGGTCTCCGAGAGCGGGGGCTCGACCAGTGCGACCGAGGGTGGGGCCACCGACACGTACACGGTGGTGCTGGATTCGGAGCCGACCGACACCGTGACGATCACGGTGACGCCCGACGGGCAGACGGACCTGGGGGCCGGTGCCGGCGTCGCGATCCAACTGACGTTCAACGGCGGCAACTGGGGCGCGGCGCAGCCGGTGACGGTAACGGCCTACGATGACGACGTCGATGAAGACGGCCACATCTCCACGATCACGCACGTGTCCGCCAGTGCGGACGACAATTACGATGACCTGTCGATCAGCGACGTGGTGGTGAATATCACGGACAACGACACGGCCGGCGTGACCATCACGGAGTCGGCCGGATCGACGGAGGTCACCGAGGGTGGGGCGACGGACGCGTACGAGGTGGTCCTGGATACAGAGCCGCGGGCCGTGGTGACGATCGTGCTGGATCCCGATCAGCAGACGGACCTGGGGGCCGGGGCCGGCATGCCGATTCAGCTCACCTTCAACGCGGGGAACTGGTCAACGGGGCAGGGCGTCACCGTCACGGCGGTTGATGACGACATTGACGAAGGGCCGCATACCTCGACAATTGTGCATTCCGTCTCCAGCCCCGACGGCAAATACGATGCGGTCGATCTGAGCGGCAGCGACGTGGTCGCGGCCGTTGCCGACAACGACACGGCCGGCATCACGATCGTCGAATCGGGCGGATCCACGGACGTCACGGAAAGCGGCGTTGTGGACAGCTACACAGTGGTTCTGGATTCCGAGCCCACGCAGAACGTGACCATCACGATCACGCCGGATGGTCAGACGAACCTGGGCTCGGGCGCCGGCGTCAACGTGCAACGCAGCTTCACACCCGGGAACTGGTCCGTAGCACAGGTGGTCACGGTCACGGCGGTCAACGACGCCGTGGCGGAGGGGGCCCACAGTTCGACCATTACGCATGCCGCGGGCAGCAGTGACGCGAAGTACGCCGGCACTGCCATCGGCGACGTGACGGCCAACATCACCGATAACGACACGGCCGACGTGATCGTCAGCCAGACGGGGGGGACCACGACGGTCACCGAAGGCGGGGCGGCGGACAGCTACTCCGTAGCGCTGGATTCGGAGCCAACCGGCGACGTGATCATCAGGGTCGATCCGGACGGGCAGACGGACGTTGGGGCCGGGGTCGGTGGGATGATCCAGCTCACCTTCACGGCGGGCAACTGGTCGACGGGCCAGACGGTGACGGTCACGGCCTACGATGACGACATCCACGAAGGAGCCCACACTTCGACGATCACGCACGCGGCGGCCAGCACGGATGGAAACTACGACGACTTCGTTATCGCGGACGTGACTGTAAACGTGACCGACAACGACACGGCCGGTGTGAGCATCACGGAATCGGACGGCTCGACGGTGGTCACGGAAGGTGGGGCAACGGACACGTATACGGTGGTTCTGGAATCGGAGCCCACCGGTGAGGTGAAGATCACGGTGACGCCGGACGGCGAGTCGGACCTGGGTGCCGGGGCTGGCGGGGCGATTGAGTTGACGTTCACCGCGGCGGACTGGGACACACCGCAGACCGTCACGGTCACGGCGGTTGACGACGATGTTGACGTCGGGGACCGCCTCTCGACGATCGCACACGCCGTGGGCAGTGTGGACGTGAACTATCAGGGCAGGGTCCTCGGTAACGTGATCGCGAGCATCACCGAGGACGACACGGCCGGTGTGATCGTGACCGAGACGGACGAGGTTACCCACGTGGGTGAAGGTGGTACGACCGACAGTTACGCGATCGTCCTGAACTCGCGCCCGTTGACGGACGTGCTGATCACCGCGGTCAGCGACGGTCAGACGGACCTGGGAGCGGGGCCGACGATTCAGCTTACGTTCACCGGTGCAAACTGGTCCACCGAGCAGACGATCGTCGTGGCGGCGGTGGACGATTCAACGGTCGAAGGACCGCACACCTCGCTCATCACGCATACCGTGCTCAGCAGCGACGACAAGTACGACGGCATTGCCGTGGGCGACGTGACCGTCAGCATCACAGATGACGATGAATCACCCTGGACGCCGCCGGGCGATGGTGAATCAGACCCGCCACCCGAGGACGATGAGCCAGAGCCTCCCGAGGACGACGAACCTGAGCCGGGGCCGCAGGCCGATGATGAGCCGGAGCCTCCTCCATCGACCGATGAGGGGGAAGAGCCGTCGGGTGACGGTTCGGGGTCGCAACCCCCGGACGATGACGAGCCGGCATCAACGCCACCGGACGACGATGGGCCAGAGCCGGATTCGCCGGGGCCGGGCGATCCGGGGTCGTCACCGTCAGATGATGACCAGGCGGAGCCGACGCCCGAGGTCCGAGTGAGCATCGAGACTGCTCGGACACCAGTGTGTGTGGGGGACGAGGTGTCGTTCACGGTGGTCGTGGAGAACGCGGGGGAGGTCAGCGCGGCCGACGTCGCGATCCTCCTGTGGCTCTCGGACAATGGCGAGTTGCTGTCGGCCCGGCGGGTTGGTTGGCGGGAGGTGCTGGATATCCCGCTTCCGGCGGCCGCCGCAAGCGGTGAGGTCGGTATCGCCCTTGGAGCGGTGCCGCCGGGCGACACCGTGGAGCTCGAACTGGCCGTCCGGGCCGAGGACGAAGGCACGCTGGTCCTGGCGGTGGTAGCCGAATTGGGTGGGGGGGTTGTGTCGGAGGCGGTTGCGGAAGTCACGGTCGAGAGCGTATTCGACCGGATCGTGGTCTCGCGTCGCCCGGGCAGGCTTTGTGGCGCCGTCGGGCTGGGGACCCTGCTGGTCTTCGCAGGTCTGACGCTCAGCAGAATCGGACGAGCGCAGGCCCACTGCAACCGCCGGACGGCGGGCAGTACGTCGCAGGCCTCTGACAGCCGAGAGCAAGACAGGGCAACGTGTGTGAGAGCCCGAAGATGATACCGAACAAACGCCCGAGGCGGAGACTCGTCCTGCTGGCAGCAGTGTGGCTGGTGCTGGTGGGAACGGGATGTGACGAGGTCCGATGGATCGCCCCGGTCATGTCCGCCGCGGCCGGCTGGATGGTCGGCAGGGCGACGACGCCGGAGCAGGTGGAAACGACCTGCCTGCGGAACGGCGTAGAGATCGATTGTTCGACTTTGCCGCAGTAGCGGCCCGGAGGTCGATGCCCGCCGGGGAGAGACGTTTCGGCGGCGGTCTTGTCCGCGGGGCGTCGCTCAGGGTCCGTGCTCGATGACCACGTGCGAGGGGGAGGTGTCGAGATGCACTTCACGATCGGTGAACCGGCTGTGGGCCCGGCCGTCGCAGGTCACGGCGCGGATGGGGCCGGGCAGGGCTGATTCTAAGATGATCCCTCCGGGTGGCCTGAGGGCCTCGCCGCGGAGGTCCAGAACGGTTCTACCGCTGTCAACCGCCAGCGAGTAGGTCAGCAGGCCGTACTCGGTGGGGAACCGGGAAACCTTCACGCCTTCGGGGGTGTTGATCCATTCCGGCAAGACACCGGCGGCAATGACCAGGGCCTGGTCCGACTCTCTTTCATAGACGAACAGGCTGCGGACGGCGTTGAGGTAATCGGAGCCGACCCAGGTGTGTGGCACGTCGCCGATGTAGCCCGGATGGTCGCGATCGCGCCAGACCACCTCGGCCCACTGGTTCCAGCCGGCGGGCTGCTGGTCGTTGAGGAAGAAGCGGAGCAGCTCGTGGGCGTGTTGCGGTTGGCCGAGACGCACGAAAGTTCCGACGAGCCGCACTTCGTAAGGTGTATAGGCCTCCCATTCGATCTCGCCGTCGCGGCGTTGGCGGAAGAACCGATGGTAGCGCGAGAAGGTGTTGCCCAGTTGCGGCTCGGGGGCGAGGCCCAGCTCGCCGCAGGGGAAGATGCCGATGGCCGTCGAGGTGGCGTCGAAGTCGCCCAGCTCGACGCAGCCGGGGATGTAGTCGATCTGTTTGACCCGCATGGCCAGCCGCATCGAGTCGTAGAGCGATTTGCGGTAGGCGTCCCGCAGGTCGGCGAAGCGCGACTCCAGATCGGTGCGGTCCAGGAGGCCGGCGATGGTGGCCGCGTCCTTGAGCCCGCGGACGACGAAGAAGCTGTCCCAATAGGAGTGCATGGGCTTGGCCGAGTAGCCCTCGTGGCTGATGGATTCGGGGACCAGTCCGTAGCAGGCCCGCTGCAGCGGGGGGCCGGTTCGATAGGGTTCGGTGAGGCGCTGATTGCGCAGGGACTCGAGGTAATCGACACCGGCCACCACCTGTGGGAAATGCGCCTCGAGAAAGGGCCGATCGCCGGTGAAGCGGTAGTAGTTCAAGAGGGCGTAAATGAACTGGCCGGTGCTGTCGTGTTCGTCGACGGGGTCCGGCCCCCGGTGATCGACGACGCAGGGGATCTTGCCGTTGGGGTACTGGTATTTGCCGTACCATTCGAGAAACGTTTTGACCTTGTCGGCGTGTCCGGTGGAGAGCAGAGCGGCCGAGGTCAGGGCGCCGTCGCGCATCCAGCTTCGCTCGTAGGTGCGCGAGCCGGGTTGGATGGCAGGCCCGTCCGCGTTGATCAGGATGTAGGCCTGGGTGGCCTTGAAGGTGTTGACCATCCGGGAGGCCGACGGTGGAAGGTCGAGCGTCGCCCGGTTCAGTTCGCGGCGCCAGGCGTCGCAGGTGGATCGCAAGCGCGAGTCGAACCGGGACTCGGCCTGGGCGTCGGATTCGGGGGGCTCGGGGAGATCGGATTCCGCGTGGAAGGGGACGGCCAGAACCACCGTTCTGGTTTCGCCGGGGCCGAGGTCGAAAGCGTAGGACAACGCGGCCGAGGCGAAGCCGTGCGGGTCCGTGATGACGTCATCATCGGGAAGGGCGTTTTGGAGCAGGTCGTCGACGACGTCTCCCCGGGCGAACGTGGAGGCGCCGAAGGCGGTGGGCTCGGTCCAGGGCGCGATGACCTTGTCGTCGTTGACGACGACGCGCCGGCCGTTGCGGGCGATGCTGTCGACGCGGGTGACGCCGCCGGTGATGTTGAGTTCCTGCCACGGCGGCAGGACCTGGAAAGGACGGATGGCGAGGGCGAGTGATCCTGACCGGCGCTCGTCGCTTCGGTTGTGCACGCGGTAGCGGGCCAGCAGCACGGAGGCCCCCGGCGGACCGTCGGCAAAGGCGGTGATTTCGAGTGAGAGCGGCTCGGTCCGCCAGCGCACGATCGGGACGGGCAGGTAATCGTCGGTAAGACGCTGTTCGGTCTCGGCATCGGCCCAGGTGATGAGGCGCCGGTCGGTGAACAGGAAGGGCTCGATGCGGAAGCTGCCGCGGTCCACCTCCAGAGCGCCGCAGGTATCGAACAGGGCTTCTTTGGTATCACCGGGCACACCGACGACCGTCCAGAAGGTCTGCCGGCCGAGGAGGTTTCTGGGATACAGACCGGGTTTCGTCTCCCGGGCGATGTTCTGGAAGACGGCGTTTGCAGATTGGGAGAAGGCGAGGTCCCTGATCTGGATGCGTCGCAGGCCGACGCCGCGGTTCCGGCTTGTCGCCAGGACGCTGATGCGGACGTGGCGGGCCTCACCATCGGGCATGGGGATGTAGTCGAGTCCGCCATTGCTGCCGCGCATCGACGCGGCGGTCTCCCAGTGCGTCTGATCGTCGGAGATCGCTACGTCGTAGTCCGTGGCGTGGTCGTCGGCATCCCAGTCGATGACCAGGCCTCCGAACTCGCGCACCTGGCGGAAGTCGATGGCCAGCCGGGGTGAGGGGTCCGTTGGGGCGCTCCTCCAGTCGAGCTGGCCGCCGGCCGCCAGAGGGCGGGGGTCTGCGGTCTGGTCCGCAGCGGCGGAAGAGAAGCTGACCAGGGGTTCCTCGGTGGGCGGGCGCGGCTTCGTCGCGGGCTCCAACACCAGAGAGTCGATCCAGATGGACCCCTTTCCACCGGAGCCGGCGGCGACGGCGAACTCGATGGCGCCCAATCGGTTGAGCGGTCGACCGCCGGACGGTCCCCAGGCGAACCGGAAATGGCGGGCTTTGTAGGCGATGGTGGTCCAGTCGGAGGGGAACTGGAAATCGCGCCGGTTGACCCACCAGACGTTCTCTCCGGAGTCATCGACGAGCTTGAACTCGAAGTTGTTGTCCGGGGCCTGGGCGCGGAGCGAGAAAGAGAAGCGGTAGTTCTCGGGGAGCTCCAGCTCGACCTGCCGGCGCACGACGCAGAAGCCGCTGCCGCGTTGAAAGTCGAAATCGAGGCGCAAGGCCCGGCCGTCCGGGCCGTCGGCGGGTGCCAGCTCGGCGCGTACTCCTTCGGAGGCGATGACGGACCACTGGGCGATATCCTCGAAGTTGTCCTCGAGGAGGGGTTCGGCGGCGACTGCTGCGGTCCGGGCGATCACGCCGTTCAGCAGCAGCATCCACACGATTCTGCGGAAGGGCGTCGCGTGGGCCGATCGCACGTGCCGCCTGATTCCCGGTCGCTTCATGGGCTGATCTCCACGCCTGTGGCACGCGCTGGTGGACCGAGGTCCAAAAGAATCTAAGAAACAGGGCTTTGTCCCGCATTGTAGGGGGACAAAGCCCTGTGTCGTGCTCATGCGTTTGGCAACTCGGCGAACTCTACTCGACCGGACCGGTCAGCCCCTGCTCGAAGTAGGTGTAGTCGGTCAGGTCCACGTCGTTGTCGTCGTCCGAGTCGAAGACCAGGCATCCCCAGGCTCTGGAGCCGCCGGCGCCGGTGAAACAGGCCTGGAAGCCGGCGAAGTCGAACAGATCGGCGTCGAAGTCGGCGTCGGCGTCGGCACCGTTGAAGCGGTTGACGACCACGGCTTCGCAGGAGTCGAAGTAGTAACCGCCGGTCGGGCTGCTGGTCGTTCCCTTCTCGGTGAGGTTCGTGAACTGGGCCTGGGCCGCGGCGCCGGCCGGCATGGTGTAGTCGATGGTCATCTCGTGCCAGACGTCCTGCGGATCGGTGGGCAGGAGGCAGTTGCTCTGAGTCGGATCGCAGAAGTCCACGTGGGCCGGAACGCCCCCGATGGACCACTCGATCTTGACGCCGGCCAGGGCGCTGCCGGTCAGCTTGTCGGCCGTCGGGGTGTACACCCAGGCGGCAATGTCGAGCCTGTCACCGGAGGTGACGCTGATCTCCTGATAGAGGCCGGCGAAGTTCTCACCGGTGGCCTGCATGGTGCAGTCGCCGTCCAGCTCGAAGCCCTCGTTGCAGCTCTTCTCGGCATAGGAGACGCCCTCGTCGAGGAACTCGGTCCAGTAGTCGAGTCCCTGCAGACCGCCGTCGCCGTCTTCGAAGCTGTCGTTGAGCAGCTCGTTGACGCCGCTGGTGTTGATCTCGGCGCTGGCCAGATCGAAACGAACCGACCCGCTGGACTGGGCGTTGCCGCCCCAGAGGAGGACCACGCGGGCGATGGTGACGTCGGGCGGGACGGTGGTGCTGAGCGTGACCTGCTGCCAGGTGTCGGCGGGTGAGCTTTCGCTGAAGGCCAGATTCTGCTCCGGCGGCGGCACGGTCGCGGTGGGGTGGAACTCGAGCTTGATGCCGCCCCGAGACTCCGCGTTGGGGACGTCGGTGGACGACACCAGCCCGCGTGCGACCAGCAGGATGCGCTCGCCATCGACCAGATCGGTCATCATCTGGTACAGCCCGGAGTAGGGCTCCAGGGTCCCGACGCGGAGGCTCTTGGTCCCGTGATCGGCGACGTTCTCGGACTGTTCCTGGTCGTTGAACCCGTTCCAGTCGTCGATGCCGTAGGGGGTCTGGCCGCTGGTGCCGGCCGTCTCGAAGTCGCCGTTGAGAACGTCGTCGTCGCCCTCGACGACGACCTGGGCGTTGTCCCAGTAGACGGAGCCGGTGATGTTGGGCGGCGACCACTTCAGGATGCAGTAAAGACGAACGTTGTATGTGCCGGCCGGCGCCGTCAGCGGGCCGAGCGACACAGGAGTCCAGGTATCGGCCGTGGCGGTGCTGTCGAACGGCGTAGTCTCATCCCAGGACAGCAGGTTGCCGAACTGCCCCAGGAACTCGACGCGGACCCCGGCGTGGCCGGAGCCATCCAGCTTGTCGGACGCCAGCGTGAAGAGCGACGCGCTGACCGTTACCTGGTCGCCCCCGCCGGCGGGCACGTCCTGGTAGGCGCCCGCGTTAGTAGTGGCGGGATCACCGAAGGCCTTGAGGGCGTGGCCGGCACCGCTGGGAACCAGGTTGGCCTCGCCCGATCGCTCGACGTTCTCACCGAACTCGGTCCAGTCGGCGGCGACCATCGGGTCGAGACCGCCCGGTCCGGGACCGAACTCCATGCTGCCGTTGGAGAGCACGCCTTGACGGGCCATCAACGCGGAGGTGCCCGCCAGGAGCACGACCGCGGCAAAAACGAACGCAATGCGATTGTAGCGCATGATCTAACCACCTCCATCGCGGTTCGGCATGTGGATGAGTATTCCCCCGTGCGGTTCCCCAACCGCAAATCAGCCTACGCTTCTTTCACTACATGTCCCCGTTGACGGGTTTGCGGCCGGTCCCCAATCCCCAGGCCCAGTAGGGCCGATTGCCGAAGGCGTCTTTGTCGAGGGCCTTGGCATACTTGCGGGTGCCCCTTTCGTGCCCCTCGGGATCGAAGTAGCGCTCGGACTTGGTCCAATCCACGTGGGCGTCAGTGAAGAGGAAGTGACTGCCACCACGATGCCGCGGGTTCCAGTTGGCGGTGTCCGCCATCATCACGGAGATGGCCGGGTAGGTGATGCGGTTGATCAGCCCTCCGTTGATGGGCGGGACCTCGAAGCCGTCGACGCTGGCCCCCACGCTCCAGTCGTTGAACCAGTACTCGGTGTACAGTTCGTCGACGTATGCGGGCCCGCCGAGGGGCACAGAGCCGAACAGCTCGGCGCGTTTGGTCTTCCACAGGCTGTCGGTCCTGCGGACCCGGTAGTAGCTCGGGATTCTGTACCCGCTTCCGATCTCGCCCGGGGCGAGGTACCCCAGCACGGACCTGGGTCCCCACCCTGCGCGGTGTCCGGCCACCACGCCGGAGTTCGCCTGCGGGCAGGTGAAGATATTGAGTTCCTTCATGTAGGGCAGGAGATGGAAGAGCTGGTGGTACTGGGCGTAGGGGGCGTTGCTGAAGACGGCCCGGGGATCGGCGCCGGGAACCTGGGGCACGTCCGGGTTCTTGGTGCCTTTCACCCAGGGCAGCCGGTCGCGGTTTTCCGTCGTGTAGTAGCCTATCGCCAGGCCGAGCTGATGCATGTTCGATCGGCAGACGGTGTCCTTGGCCTGATCGCGGGCCTTCTTGAGCGAGGGCAGCAGGATGGCCATGAGCAGGGCGATGATGGATACGACGACGAGCAGCTCGATCAGCGTGAAAGCGCGACCGCAGCTTGCGAGAGTGGGTCGTCTGCGCCTAGACATGGGATGCCGTCCTTTCCGTACACCCCCTCCGCCGACCGATGCCTCGCGAAACCGGCGTGTACAGGGTGACACGCCGGTTTCGCAATTGGTCATCGTTCTCCGATCGACGATGGTCCGACGATCGCCGCCGGGTGTGCTCAGCTACGCTTCCTGCGCAGCAAAGCCACGCCGCCCAGCCCGAGCAGCAGGAGGCCGGACGGTTCCGGCGTCGGATAGTACGCGATGTTGTCGAAGTCGGTCCGGCTCCAGTTGGTCGGATCGCCGACGACGATCTGGGGCAGCGTGTAGCCGCCCGCCCGGGCATCGTTGAGGATGCCCCACACGCCGTAGGGCGGATCCTCAGCCGGGTTGGCCTGGTCGAACGAGAGCCACCCACTGCTGTACGAGGTCCCCTCGTCGATGACCCCGTACCGGACCCAGCCCTTGCCGTACGGAGTCAGCGCGGGCGGGTAGTACTCCATGGACAGACCAACGGTCTCGCCCTTGGTGTAGGTGATGCCGTAGTTGCTGGTGAAGCTGTAGAACGGCATCCGCCCGCCAAAGGCGGCGATCTCGCCGTTTCCGGTGATGACCGTCAGGCCGCCACCGACGTCGTGGCTCCACCACGGCGCGATCTCCAGCCCGGCCTCGGAATTCGCCGGGCCGGTGACGGTCACGTCCGCGCTGAATTGGAACAGATCGTCATTGCTGAACACGGCGTCGGTGATTCCGTTGTCGGAGAAGCGGAACATGTGCCGGTTGGCCCACTCGCCGCCGGCGCCGTCTCCGTCGAGCACCGAATCGTCGAAGAAGATGCTGCCGGAGTTCGGCGGGTTGGCGTAGGTGTTTCCGGTGACCAGGACGGAGTCCGAGTCATCGTTCCAAATCCTGGGATGCACCAAAGCGCTGGTAACCGCTGGCGAGGCCGAAACGGTGACGGCCACGGCCAGCACCCCGACAATCAGCGTCGGTAAGAACAACTTCTTTGCAGAACCCTCCATTGCCGATCCTCCTTCGAAAGAACCAGAAAGAGCCCAAACACCCAATGATAGTCCCGGCGCGCGGTTGCTGGCCACGAAAGCCCGGCGGCCGTCGCCATGCGCCACCACAAGCCCTCTCTGCTCCCCTGATGTCAGAAGTATAACCCGTCCGCGGCGGCATTGCAAGCGCTTTCATTTCTGGGTATGATCTTCGTATCGACAGAGCGACCATTGGAGCGTCAGGGCGGCAAAACGCCGTAAGCATACTTGTAGAATATGCTTACAGAAATAAACTCTCGCTTGGCGTGGCGGTTGGGCCGCCAGCCGCTCAGGCCGGCCGGCTCCGGGGAACCATGCCCCGGTTATGATGGGGGATGTAGCGGGGTTCCAGCGAGGTGGCAAGAGTGACCAGACCCTTACCAGACGGTTTTCTCTGGGGCGCCGGAACGGCTGCCTATCAGATCGAAGGTGCCGCGGCGATCGACGGAAGAGGGCCGAGCATCTGGGACGTCTTCAGCCATACCCCTGGGCGGATCGCCGGTGGCGATACGGGCGACGTGGCCTGCGATCACTACCACCGTGTCGCCGAGGACGTGGAGCTTATGCGCCGGCTGGGCCTGGGGGCGTACCGATTCAGCGTCAGTTGGTCGCGCGTCCTACCGCATGGCCGTGGCGTCACCAATGAGCGCGGGCTGGACTTCTATGACCGCCTGGTGGACCACCTGTGTCGTGCCGAAATCGAGCCGGTCATCACGCTGTATCATTGGGATCTTCCGGCGGCGCTGCAGATGGAGCTTGGCGGCTGGCTGCATCCCGACCTGGCCGACATCTTCGCCGACTACGCCGGGCTGATGTTCGACCGGCTGGGGGACCGGGTTCGCATATGGCTGAGCTTGAATGAACCCTGGTGTACGGTAGACGGCGGGTATTTTACGGGGGTCCACCCACCGGGAGCGCAGAATCGGGAGTGGGGATACCAGGCGGCGCACAACCTGCTTCGGGCGCACGCCCGGGCCGCCGCGCGATACCGCTCCTGCCGGCATGGTGACGGGGCGATCAGCTACGCCTTGAACCTGCACCACAGCGATCCGGCGACCGAGGACCCGCAGGACCGGGAAGCCGCCCAACGGGCCATGGAGGGCATGGCCGGCTGGTTCGGCGATCCGGCGTTCTACGGAGACTATCCGGCAGCGATGCGGGAACGCATCGGGCCGCTTCTGCCGCAGTTCAACGACGAAGATTCCAAACTGCTCAAGGGCTCGATCGACTTCCTGGCCCTGAACTACTACTTCAGCGAGAAGGTGCGGCACGACCGCGGCGCGTGGCCCATGGAGGCCGGTGTTGTCCCGCAGCCGAACCGTCTCCACACGGCCATGGAGTGGCCGATCGCGCCCGAAGGTCTGCCTCGGGCCATCAACTGGTTGGCTGAACGCTATCCGTCTTTGCCGATCTACGTGACCGAGAACGGGGCGGCATTCGAGGACCAGCCGGATGCGGACGGTTTCGTGGACGATCAGGACCGGATCGCATACTTACGGGACCACATCAGTGGCGTTCAGGCGGCCGTAGCGGCGGGCGCGGACCTGCGCGGCTACTTCGTCTGGTCGCTGCTGGACAACTTCGAATGGTCGTTGGGGTTCAGCAAGCGGTTTGGAATCGTGCGATGCGACTTCGAGACGCAGCGACGGACCATCAAGGCCAGTGGCGAGTGGTACGCTCGACTGATCGCCGATGGTGGCTTGGCGGAGGTCTCGAGCAGCAGTTCGAGGAGTTGCTGAGGAACGATGGGCCGGCCCGGGGCTGCTTGGCAGGGGTTGAATGCGGGTGCGAGCGACAACGGAAGATATTGGCGACGTTTGGTGGGCTGTGAGCGCAACGGCGGTACAATAAGGGGGGGAACTGATGAAGAACCTGACTCTTCTCAAGGTAATGACTGCGGTCGTAGCCCTATCGGTCCTTCCTGCGGGCGCGGCGATCGAGACCTCCCTGGCCAGCTATGAACCTGACGAAACCGATCTTACGGTGACGGCCAATCCGGGCGATTCGGGGCTCAGCGTCTCGATCGTCCAGGGCGGCGTCGGCGGCGCGCCCTCGGCCACGGACGGCGACTACGTGCTGGAAGTGGACTTTGTCGGAGAGAATGGCAAGGTCGAGTTCACCCACGACTGGTCGGCCTCCAGCTACAACCTGGCCGGCGAGGACGTGTTGTTAGCGGACGTGTATATCGCCACGTCGTCCGCCCTGCCGTCGATCATGGGGATCTGGGACCCGAGCTGGAATCCGCCCGACGCCTGGCAGTCGGCCACCGGCATCCCCTGGCAGGTCGGTGTGTGGACCACGATCTCCTTCAGCGTGTCCGCCCGCTCTCAGACCGGCCTCGACCAGATTTGGGCATTCATCTTCGAGGGCATGCCGGGTTCGACGGGGACGGCCTACGTGGACAACCTTCGGTTCAGCCACGCGGGCGCTCCCTACCCCACGGGCGCGGCCGCCACCGCGTTTGAAGACCGGATCGAGGTCGTCTGGCGTGCGTCGTCGGATGCCGGCCTCCAGGGCTACAACATCTACCGGGCGACGTCGGAGAGCGGTCCCTTCGGCAAGCTGAACGGTCCCTTGCTGACAACCGCCGGCTACACCGACCCCGTCGGGCAGGGTAGTCCCCGGTACTTCTATTACGTCACCTCGGTCATCGACGGTGTCGAGTCCGATCCCTCCGACGTGGCGTCGGCCCTGTACAACGGCCTGACCGACTCACAGTTGCTGGACCTGGTCCAGGAAACCACGCTGGGCTACTTCTGGGACTACGGCCACCCCACAAGCGGAATGATTCGTGAAGGGTACAACCTGGGCCACAGCACGGACACGGTCACGGCCGGCGGCACCGGCATGGGGCTTATGACCATCGTTGTCGGTGCGGAACGCGGGTTCATCACCCGTTCGGCAGCGGCCGGTCGGGTGCTTCAGATCCTCAGCTTCCTGAACGTGGCGGCCACCCGGTATCACGGCGCCTGGTCGCACCATCTCAACGGCGTGACGGGCGAGACGATCCCGTTCGCCGGCCCGAAGGACAACGGGGGCGATCTGGTGGAGACCGCGTTCCTGATCCAGGGCATGCTCACGGCCAGACAGTACTTCGACGACCCGACCGACCCGGCCGAAATCCAAATCCGTGCCTTGGCCACCTCGATGTGGGAGGGGGTCGAGTGGGACTGGTACCGTCAGTACCCCAGCAGCGACGTGCTCTATTGGCACTGGTCTCCGGACTACGGCTGGGACCTGAACATGCAGATCCGCGGTTACAACGAGGCCCAGATCGTGTACCTCCTGGCCATTGCCTCGCCGACGCATCCCATGCCGGCCTCGAGCTACGCCAACGGCTGGGCGGGCGACGGCTGGTACGCCAACGGCAACACCTACTACGGCTATCCGCTGTGGGTGGGACCGGCGTTGGGCGGTCCGCTGTTCTTCACCCACTACTCGAACCTGGGTTTCGACCCGCGCTACAAACGGGACGCGTACTGCAACTACTTCGAGAACTCGCGGAACATCTCGCTGATCGACCAGGCCTACTGCATGGACAACCCCAACGAGTTCGCGGGCTACAGTGAGGTGGTCTGGGGGCTGACCGCCAGCTTCGACCCCTGGGGCTACCTGGCTCACTCGCCCACGGCGGATAACGGCACGATCACGCCGACGGCCGCCATCAGCGCCATGCCCTATACGCCCGAGGAGTCGTTGGTCACGCTGAGGCACCTGTACGACGCGTACGGCGACGACCTCTGGGGCATCTACGGTTTCTACGACGCTTTCAACCTGGGGGAGAACTGGTTCGCGGCCGGCTACGTGGCCATCGACGAGGGCACCATCGTGCCGATGATCGAGAACTATCGCTCCGGACTGTGCTGGCGCCTGTTCATGTCCAACCCGGAGATCAAGCCCATGCTCCAGGACATCGGCTGGACCTTCACCGGGGATCTGAACGGCGACGGGGAAATCGATCTGGTCGATTACGGCCTGTTTGCCGATTGCATGACCGGGCCGGGCGACGGCGCGCTACCGCCCGGTTGTTCGGACGCCGATTTCGACGGTGACGGTCGCGTGGACCTGAAGGACGTGACCGTTTTCCAGGAAGTGTTCGCGGGTCCTTGAGCGCTTCGTCCCTTGAGCGGCCGACCCGGCGCGGGCTCGGCCGGCATCTTCATACCCTGGCATGACCGTTCGCAGCGCCATTCTGCTGTTGGTACTGGGCCTGCCGGCCGTTCTGCTGCTGCTCTTTGGTCCGCGGAACACTTACGAAGTGCCCTCCGACCGAACGGTGATCCGCTACTGGGAGAAGTGGTCGGGCCTCGAAGGGCTGGCCATGCAGCGGGTCGTGGACCGGTTCAACGAGACGGTCGGCGCCGAGGAGGGCATCTGGGTCCAGTACTGCGCCATCAGTAACGTCGACCAGCGCACGCTGGTGGCCACGGCCGGAGGCGATCCGCCGGACGTGGCCGGGCTCTTCGATCACGTTGTGCCTCAGTTCGCCGACCAGGGCGCTCTGCTGGAGCTGGACGATCTGGTCGAGGAGTTCGGCATCGACGGCCAGGCGTTCAAGCCCAACTGGTGGCGCATCGGCGTGTACAACGATCGCCTCTACGCCCTGCCCAGCACGCCCTACACCATCGCTTTGTACTACAACCGCCGCCTGTTCCGGCAGGCCGGACTGGACCCGGATCGTCCGCCGCAGACCATCGCCGAGCTGGACGAATGCTCCCGCCGGTTGACCGTCCGGGATGAAGAGGGCCGCATCGTTCAGGCCGGTTTCATGCCCGCCCCGGCGCTTCTGGGCTGGTGGCACTGGGTCTGGCCGCATTTCTTCTATGCCAACCTGTGGGACGGGGAGCGCTTCGGGCTGGACACACCCGAGGGCCTGGCCTGCGCAAGATGGCTGGCCGAGCGGCGGGCGGAGATCGGGTTCCAGGAAGCGCTGGCCTTCGAGGGCACGGCCGGGGCGATCGAAGGATCGCAGAACCCGTTCATCGGCGAACGGATTGCCATGGTGTTCCAGGGCCCGTGGGTGGCCAACTGGGTTCGCACGTACAACCCCTCGATGGATTACGGCGTGGCGGCGTTTCCCTCCGTCCGGGCGGATCGCCGTCCGGCGTTCCTCAGCTCCGACGTGTTCGTGATTCCGCGGGGCTCTCGACACCCCCGGGAGGCCATGGTGTTCCTGAGGTTCGTGCTGCGACAGGACGTGATGGAGGGGCTCTGCCGGGAGCACTGCAAGGTGTCGCCGTTCCGGCAGCCGGGACCCGATTTTTTCGACGGTCATCCCAATCCGTACATTCGCGTATTCGACGAACTGGCCCTGGCCAAGGAGACCTTCGGTCATCCGGCCATGCCGACGTTCAAGCAGGCCTCGACCGAGATGCTCTTCTGGCTGGAGAACGTCCTGCAGGGCGTGCGCGGCCCGGAAGAGGCGGTCCGCAACACGCAACAGAAGATCGACGCCATCGTGAACGACTACAACCGCAAGGCCGAGCGGCGACGTGCGTCCGCTCGTTAGACGACCGGATATGACGGTGAGACTGCCAAACTGGATTCGCGGGCTGATCTGGACGGCACCCTGGTGGCTGGGCTTCCTGATCTTCCTGGCCGTCCCCATGGGGATGTCGTTCTACATCAGTTTGTGCGACTACCCGCTGCTGCAGCCGCCGGTCTACATCGGCATGGACAACTACCGGGAGATGACGGTTGACCCGATCTTCCACAAGGTTCTGAGCAACACGCTGATCTACGCAGCCTGCGCGATCCCGCTCGGCACCGTGCTGGCCGTGCTGCTGGCCGTGCTGCTGAACCAGCCCGTTCGCGGGCAGGCCCTGTTTCGCACTTGCATCTTCGTTCCGACCATCGTGCCCATCGTGGCCACGGCGGTGATCTGGCTGTGGATGCTGAACCCGCAGTTCGGTCTGATCAACCAGGGCCTGGGCCGGGTCGGGATCGAAGGACCCACCTGGCTGGCGTCACCCAACTGGGCCATGACCTCGTTGGTCCTGGTGAGCCTTTGGGCGGTCGGCTCGCCGGTGGTCATCTACCTGGCGGGTCTGCAGGACATTCCGGAAGCGCTGTACGAGGCGGCCCGCCTGGACGGAGCGGGCGTGTTCAGGCAGTTCCGGCACGTCACGCTGCCGGGGCTCAGCCCGGTGATCCTGTTCAACGTGGTCATCGGCATCATCGCGACGTGGCAGGTCTTCGCCGTGCCGTACGTGATGATGAAGGGCAGCCCGGGACCGGATCGCAGCACCTACTTCTACACCATGTACCTGTTCGACAACGCGTTCCGCTACCTGAACATGGGCTACGCCAGCGCGATGGCCTGGGTTCAAATGCTGATCATTCTGGCGCTGACCGGGCTGGTGTTTCTGGTCGGCCGCCGGGCGGTGTACTACCGCGGTTTGTGAGCGGCGATGAGCAGGCCAAGCAGACAGACCGGACGTGCCTTGGCGACCTACCTCCTGCTGTGCGTCGCGGGCGGCATGTTCGTTCTGCCCCTGTTCTGGATGGTCTGCGTCAGCCTCAAGCCCAGCGCGGAGGTGCTGGCCTACCCGCCCAAGTTCCTGCCCCAAGAGCCGCAGGCCGACTCCTACGCGGACGTGTTCCGCTCCGAGAGCTTCGACTTCCTGCTCTACGCCCGCAACACTCTGGTCATCGGGGTCCTGAGCCTGGTGGGCATGGTGCTGTCCAGCTCGATCGCGGCCTACGGCTTCGCCCGGGTCCCGTTCCGCGGTCGCGGGGTCATGTTCGCCGTCTGCCTGGCGACGATGATGATCCCTTTCCCGGTCACCATGGTCCCGACCTACATGATCTTCAAATACCTGGGATGGATCGGGACCTTCCAGCCGCTGTGGGTCCCCGCGTGGTTCGGCAGCGCGTTCAACATCTTCCTTCTGCGGCAGTTCTTCATGGGCATTCCCAAGGAGCTGGAAGAGTCGGCCATGATCGACGGCTGCTCGCGGTGGGGCTGCTTCTGGCGGATCATCCTGCCGCTGTCCAAGCCGGCCCTGGCAGTCGTGTCGCTGTTCCACCTGCTCACGGTGTGGAACGACTTCCTCGGGCCGCTCATCTACCTGTCCCACCAGAACCAGTTCACGCTGGCCCTGGGTCTGCAATTCCTGCAGAGCAAGGCCGGGGACACGCCCTGGAACCAGCTCATGGCGGCCACGACGCTGACGATCGTTCCCGTGCTGGTCCTGTTCTTCCTGGCCCAGCGCACCTTCATCCGCGGCATCACCACAACCGGAATCAAGGGATAGGCGTTTGGGCCTCACGGAACGGGGGAGGCGGGATCGCTACGATCGGTCCGGGCGGTGCTTCCGTCGCAACGCGATTCGGTTGCCGGAGCCGGCTTAGATGCGGACCTGAACCTTGTGGACCTTGCCGGGCTCGCTCGGTGGTGGAATGAGGTTGTCCGGCACGATCTCGCCATCGAGGGACACGACCGCCCTGCCATCGGGCGCTCGCTTTTCGGCACGCTCGATATCAATCTGGTAGTCCGCACCGCGGTAGCGGCGGCGCAGGGATGCGCCGGGCCAGGCGGGCGGCAGGCACGGTTGGATCCGCAGGCCGTCCCAATCCGGGCGTACGCCCAGCACCCATTCCAGGAGGACCCGTTGCAGCCAGGCGGCGGAGCCGGTGTACCAGGTCCAGCCGCCGCGCCCGAAGTGCGGCGACTCCGGTCCGTCGATGTTGCCGGGCATGACGTAGGGCTCGGCCTGGTATCGGTCCGGATCGCGCCGCGCCGGGTTCAGTGCGTCGAGCAGCCGGCCGGCGGTTTCGGCGTCGCCGATCTTGCAGGCCGCCGCAATTGCCCAACAGGCCGCGTGCGTGTAGACGCCGCCGTTCTCGCGCAGGCCGGGCCCATACCGCGTGATGTAGCCGATCCGTGGATCGGGCCTGGCGAACGCAGGCGTCAGCAGCAGCGGACCGACCTCGGTGACCAGATGCTCCTTGACCGCCTGCATGCAGGCGGCGGCACGTTCGGGCGGGGCCACGTCGTTCAGGATCGCCCAGGTCTGGGCGTTGAGGAAGATGCGTCCGTGCTCGTTCCGAGCGGACCCCAGTACGGTTCCGTCGTCGAGCGTGGCCCGGATGTACCATTGTCCGTCCCAGCCGTGGTGGTTGATCGAGGCCACGAGCTGTTCACGGCGTCGGGCGAATGGGTCGGCCTTGTCGTCGGCACCGATCCGACGGAACAGTTCGGCCCAATCGTTAAGCAGGCCGGCCAGGAAGTGTCCCATCCAGATCGACTCGCCCCGCTCCTGCAGCCCGGCGGCGCTGAGCCCGTCGTTCCAATCGCCGGACCCGATGTAGGGCAGACCCCGCTCGCTGGTGCGCCCGAATGAGCGCTGGAAGGCACGTTCGACGTGCTCCAACAAGGGGACCGGGGCGGGATCATCGACGAACGGCACGGTCTCCTTCAGGACATCGTAGTCCGCCGTTTCCTTGATGTAATTCGCGGTTACGAACGCCAGCCAGAGCAAGTCGTCACTGAACCGTGTTTTCAAGCCCTGCTCGGTGAGCGGATGCCACCAATGATAGACCGCCCCGTCGGCAAGCTGATGGGCCGCGTGCACGAGGATCTGGCTTCGGCAATCGGCCGGCCGAATGGGTAGCCACACCTGCGAGTCCTGCAACTGATCGCGAAATCCGTACGCGCCGCTCTGCTGGTAGTAGCCGCAACGTCCCCAGATGCGCCCCGAGATGGCCTGATACGGCAGCCAGTGCGTCGCCAGGTGGTTGAGCGTCTCGTCGGGCGTGTCCACCCGCAGAGCCGCCAGCCGTTGCCGCCAGCCTTCCTTGGTCGCATCCAGCAGCTTGTCGACGGTGGGGAGGGAGCGGGCACCTGTGACCAATCGCTCGAGGGTCTCGTCGTTCTGTGCGACCGCCAGGACGTATGCGATGCCGTGGCTCTGCCCCGGATTGAGCCGAATCGTGGACCGCAGGGCGGCGATCGGGTCCTCGTGTCGCCCGAACCGGCCGGCCCATTCCCCGGCCGACAATGCCTCGGGAGCGGCCAGGCTGTTGTACATGCCCAGGAACGCTTCCTTGTCTCCCTCCGCAGCCTCGACGGGCTCGGTGGAGGCGAAGGCGGCCCGGTATGGGAAGTCGGTGTTCCAGTGCCCGTATCGCTCCGAGGGCACGTCCCACATGTGGTTGCGGGCCAGGACGGCGGACATGTCGGCGTCGTAGCGGGTCTCTATGAACAGTTTGTGGAACTCGCGCCGCGGGTCGGGGGCAACGCCCAGGCACCACTCCAGATAGGGGCACAGTTGTAGCGTGCGGGGCCGCCCGGATCGGTTGTGAAGCCGAACACGCCAGAGTTCCACCGGCTCGTCCGGGTGGCAGAAAAGGTCCCACTCGGCCCGGATGCCGGTGCACTCCGACACGAACGTGGTATACCCCAGACCATGGCGGCACTCGAAATGATCGTAGGCCGCCCAGGTCGGCGCGGGAGCCAGCGACCACACCGCGCCGGTCTCAGCGTCGCGGACGTAGAGAAACTTGCCCGAGCGGTCGCGCACCAGATCCTGTTGCCAGCGCGTGATCACCGCCAACTGGGAGTTATCGATCCAGGTAAACCCGCTTCCCGTCTGGGTCACCACCAGGCCGAATCTGGGGTTGGCGATGACGTTCACCCAGGGGCGGGGCGTCCGCGGGTCGGTGATCCGGAACTCGCGCCCGTCGGGTGCGAAGCGGCCGTACCGAAACCGGTCGACGACCGCTCCGGCGGCGTCCGGCTCCTGGTATCCCACCCGTTGTGGGGTAGACGTGCTCATCCGGTGGCCCCAATCGGCTCGATACCCGGTCGCCGGGGTGTTCGGAGCAACGCTCGGCGAGTGCCCCGTTCAACGCAACGACCGGCCCCCAAAGCCTCCGAAACCCGCCCAGGCATGGTACGTCTGCGACCCAGGTGTGCCGCAGGCGCTGCCTGAAGGCGATGAAAGCGTTTTCACTCAACCCCAATATAGCCGCCAGGGGCCTGCCGAGTCAATCTGCTTCCCGGGCCGCCGGTTTCGGCGACGCGTTATGAGACGTTGACGGCGAGAGCCCCAGCCGATCGCAGGCCCGCCGGGCGGTGGGGCTGGCCATGAAAAGCCGCCAGATCAGCCCGGTGCGAGCGTTTTCGATGGCCAGCAGCATGGGGCCCTGATCGATCCCGACGTAATCGTCGCTGGCGTACTGCTGGTCCAAATTGAATGAATCCACGAAGCCATAGCCGCCCTCGCCGGGATCGCGCCAGGCCACGGGCCGACCGCTGCCGTCTTCCAGTTTCCGGAAGGCCCGCAGGGCGGCCAGGCTCTCAACGGGAGCGAACATGACGGCGGAGCCGGCCGCGTACGGTGCCACCGTACCCTCGTACCATTGATCCTTGTCGATGTAGTTGGGCTGGATCTCCGGCACGATGTACCCGTCCCGGGCGCCGCAGGCGCTGAGGCCCCAGCGGTCCTCGGCCAGGCTCTTGAACCGATGGCTGTTCTCGATGCACCGCTGCCGATGGGTCAACACGGCCCGTCTGGAATTCTCGAACCAATCCACGCGGATGGCGTCGACGCCGAGCCGGGACGGATCGTCCAGGCCCAGGGAACGATAGTCGATCCAGCAATGGCTGAAGAAGTAATTGAACAGCGTCCCCTGCCACGTGACCACGTAGGGTGGCATGTCCTTGTGGCGTTTGACCGGTCGCTCGAGTCGGTAGTACGTGGACGGGTCGAGGGCGTGGGCCGGATCCGGTGAGCCGATCCCCAGGAAGTAGACCAGCCGCTCTTCGTCGCCGGCGAGACTCCAGTGCATGGGCAGGAACTCGCCCTTGCCGGTGGGCTGGGCTGTGTCGGCGGGCTTCCATCCCAGGGAGACCCGATCGCCCGGACCCGTGGCGAAGGCCCGCCAGTCGGCGTCGGCCACCATGCGATCGGCCAGCAACTTGATATCCCCCTGAAAGTACTGGCCCGCGGTGATCGCCCCGGCCAGCAACAGGGCCGAGTCAACCGTGCTGGCCAGCACCTCGTACCCGGCGTCTGATTGGCCGCCGGTGTCGTAGTCCAGGTAATGGTAGTACAGGCCGAACCTGCGGTTGTCGCTCCGTTCGATCAGGGCTTTCAGCACCGTGGTGGCGCGCTCTTGCCCCTCGGCTCGCGTGATCCAGCCGTGCTCGATCCCGATAGGCAGGGACGAAAGCTGGAAGCCGACGGAAGCGACGCTCGATACCGGGGCCTTCTTTCGATCTTTTGCCAACGCGGCCGGTGTGCCGACCTCGCGCCAGAAGTACAGGAAACAGGCCCGCTGCACTTCCTCGAGGAAGGCGTCGTCGTCGGGAGCGAACTGGTGCCGAATGGCGGTCTCGGTGGCTGGGGACCGGCGGATGTCCGCGGCCGTTGAGTCCTGGAGTCCGCCGGCAAGCGACAGCTCAAGCAGACACTTCATTAGAATGAGCAGCAGTTGACGGGACATGAATGGTGAAGGTAGACTCTTTTGAAAGCGCTGTCAATTCAGTAGTCTATCCGGGGAGGTGTGGAGCACGGCATGCGTGTTTCGATCGCAGATGTCGCCAAACGGGCGAACGTGTCTATCAGTACCGTCTCGCGCGTTCTGAACCGACGTGAGTTGGTCAACGAGAAGACCCGTGAGCGCGTGGAGCAAGCCATCCGGGACTTGGACTACCGTCCGAACGTCTTCGCCCGCGGCCTGATGCTGCAGCGAAGCGAGATCGTCGCCCTGGTCCTGCCCGACGTGCACGGCGAGTTCTATTCCGAAATCATCCGAGGGGCCAACATCCAGGCCCGCGAACAGGGCTACCACCTGGTGATCTCATCGTCGGAGGGGCCGACGGACATGGGCTCGCTGCTCGAGGATCTGATCGGGCGCTCTCTGGTGGACGGTCTGGCGGTCATGGTCTCGGAGCAGACCAAGGGCTTGCACCGGCTGCTCGCCAAGTTTCGGGTGCCCATCGTCGTGCTGGACAGCGTGGTGGAAGACGGTGTGCACGACTCCGTGGTCATCGATCAGCGGGCCGGCGCCCTGGCTCTGTGCCGGCACCTCGTGCAAGCCCGCGGCGCGAAGCGGATCATCTTTGTGGGCGGTCCGACGACGAACACCGATACGACGGCCCGGCTCCAGGCCTGCGCCGAGGTGCTCGGCGAGGCCGGTCTGCGGCTGTCGCCGGATGACACCTACCATCTGGACTTCCAATACGACTCCGCGTTCGTCCTGGCAGGAGAGCGGGTCAAGGAGTGGGCCGGAGAGGGCCATTTCGTCTTTGCGGCAAACGACGAGATGGCCTGTGGGGTGATTGACGCGGCGACGGCGGCCGGTCTGCACGTACCGCAGGACCTGGCCGTGGTCGGCTTCGATGATACGCGCATAGCGGCCATGACCCGGCCGCCGTTGACCACCGTACGCGTGCCGATGTCTCAAATGGGTTCGACGGCCATCGAGCTACTCTGTCAGCGGCTGGCGGATCCGCAACGGTCGGCGACGTGCGTTTCCTTGCGACCGGAACTGATTGTCCGCGAGTCCTGCGGTGAAGGCCAGCGTGATTGATTCGGCCCGTTGGCGAGGAATCGGCCGGGGCGGATTCTCGCCGACGCGCCGCCGACAGAGACGCCCGATAGCGGCGTGATTGCGCCCCGGCGTCGTTCACGGCCTGGACCAGTGGGGTCCGCCGATAGGTGACCAATCCCAGCCTGGAGATCAGCAATGGATAACGAAGCACTGGCCAGAGACGAGTTTCTCACCTTGCGGGACGAGATCAAGGCGACCAAGGCGCGGCTGTTCTGGATCGTGGTCATGGGGCTCTTTGGCGTTCCCATGCTCACCTACCTGGCCACCAAGACGGAACTTTTCGTGTGGCTGTTGCTGCCTTTCTCCATCCTGGTCCTGATCCTGTTGTTCCTGGCGGAACAGAGTTCCATGATGCGAGCGGGTCGCTACATCCGCGAGCGGATCGAATGTGCTGCCGGGCGCTCACTGGGCTGGGAGGGCTGGGTGGAGTCGATGCCGCGTTTCCGCTACATGGACAAGCAGTACGTCGCCAGCTTCATGATCGTCTTCTTCGCCTATTACTTCATGACGATTGGCGTGTCCATTCAAATTATCCTGGCCAAGGAAGCGACGGACATGACGGGTTCCGGGCTCTATTGGTATTGGTTCTTCGGGGCCATAGCCGCCTATGCCGTCGGGGCCGTCTGGGCGCTGTTCACGCTGCGACACCACTGGAAGGCGACGGTGAGCACCGCGGGTTCCGAGTAGGCCTCGGCCGCAGGGGCGGCGGGCCCACACCCCCAAACGCAAGCCGGGCACCGCCACGATCGTGACGGTGCCCGGCCAAGAGCTCGGAAATCGGTCGAACCGACTAGCCGATTTGCTTCACTTGCACGGCCTTGGGACCCTTGGGCCCCTGGGTCAGCTCGAACTGCACCTTGGCGCCTTCGGTGAGGCTTCGGTACCCCTCGGCCTGGATCTCAGACTGATGGACGAAGACGTCCTGGCCATCGTCCGCCTGGATGAATCCAAAGCCCTTGGTGTCATTGAACCACTTCACTGTGCCTTCAGGCATGACTACACTTCCTACTTACTGGGCACCTCGGATTAGACCTGATTGAAACAACATTTGCTTCGGTAGGATCAGGACCTGACAACTCCGGGGAAACCAACTTCTGCATCTATCATCGGCGGGAAAATCATCCAAGTCAACCCCGGAAACAGGAAAAAACGCCAGGCCGCCCGCCGGCCCTCCCTCGCGCCGGACCCCCGGGCCTGGCCCCGGGGGCGATGACGCCCGGACCGTAGGTGGGCATGGGGCCGGCAAGCTTCAACCCTGTTCCGGCGGCGTGAGAGGCGTTCCTGACGCCGCAGGTACGCAAAAGGAGGCCGGCAAAGGCTGGGTGGCCCACCTCCTTGGGAGGTGGGGGAGGCGATGATCCTGAAACGTAGCGGCGCGTACGATGCTCTCACGGGCCCACCCGGATGCGGAGAACGATGCCCGATGCGGCGTTGGGTGCATGACACTTCAGGCGGCCCCACACAGTTGAAAGTCCGCGGAGCGGACGAGGGAATATAGCCCAGGGCGATGCGAAGCGCGCCCTGGCTCGGCAGGGCCGATACGAAGGGAAGCCCCTGGAAGGGGCGGCGGAAACGGGCGGGTGGCAATGGCAGCTTGCCTGCCGGTGTGTGTGATCCACATGCCCACCCGAGAGACCGCACCGGCGGACAAGCCGCCCGTGGCACCCCAAACCAAATGCCGCCGGAAGTGTCACGGACCCCCCGCCGATCCCCGCCCACGCACCTTGTGCTCCCGCCCTGAATGCGGTTTATTCATAGACTCACCGCGGCCCGAGCGAGGCCACGGAGGGTGGTCCGGTCCCGATCAGAGGTGGAA
>DATKXO010000036.1:0-4765 GCA_035528995.1 Phycisphaerae bacterium
CCCTTCGAGCACGATGATGTCCTGCGTAGCCGAAAGCGCCAACCCGTTCAGGTCGAACGTGAAGGCCCCCGCAAGAGTCCCATCAGACAGGAACGCCGAAAGCGGGACATCGGATGAACCTCCACCCGCGACCAGGACGCACTCGCTCTCGGAGCGCTCCAGGACTTGGTCTGCGTCGTAGGTGATGGTGACGGGAACCGGTGCGCCGATGGTTGGTACGTAATCCCCCGTCCAGGAGGCGGTGGTCGCGGTGTCGAAGAGCAACGGGCCTCCGATGGGCTCAAGCGTGACGACCATGGCAGTTCCCATCTGCAGCGTGGTCGGGGTGACCGTGATCCGGACCACGGTCGCGATTTGTGTTTCTTTCAACGCCGGCTCCCCGTCCTGCTCCCACAGGTCGATGACCACGTCGCCCAAGGTGGCACTCGGCGTCAAGCCTTCGGCCCAGACGGTCACGTCCACGTCCGGTACGGGATGCGCATCGCCGAAGACCGTCTGAAAGATGGCTTCGTCCATTAGATCGACGTCGCCATCGCCGTCAAGGTCGGCATCGGCGCAACCGGGGGGCGCGGTGCGAGGGCCGGTGAATAGGCTCTGAAACACGCCGAAGTCGGACAGGTCCACCCACCCATCGCCGGTCAGATCGTGTTCAGTGCACCCTCCCGGCGGTTCAACGGTCGGCCCGCCCAGGCAGGCGGCCCATGCGTCGAAGTCGTTCAGGTCCACGTCTCCGTCCGCGTCGGAGTCGGCGGCGAGAATGACCAGCGGACCGTCGAGGCAGGCCCACCTCTCGGCGTAGTCATCCAGGTCCACCGTTCCGCTCGCGTCGAGATCGCCCAAGAGCGGGGTGAACGGTCCGGTGAACGAAGGGTGGCCGGCACCGAAGTCGAGCAGGTCAACATCGTCGTCTCCGTCCACGTCGAATGCTTCGCACCCCGGGCCGATCGGACCACCGCCGTCCCCGGTGAAGCAGCCCTGCAAGGCGGCGAAGTCGATCAGGTCAAAGTCCCTGTCGCCGTCACCATCGCCGGGTGCCGGCGGTGCGGTCAAAACCTGACCGGGAACGATGAGATTGTCTTTGGATGCCGTGTCCCAGAGCGCCACCGCAGCAGGGTACTCAAAGTAGCAGGCTGACCCTGCCGGCAGGGTGAAGCTCACCGCCTTGGGCTGCCCGTTCACCTCCAGGATCAAGCCCGGATCGGAATCAGCCGCGGAAACACCGCCCGCGGTAACGCCAATGAAAAGCAGGCATATTGGAACTCGCGTCCTCGCTTTCATCTTGATCACTCCTCCCATTGTGCCGGCTTCTCTTGATGCTCCGAAGCGATCCCGGCACGATCGCCTGGAATTCTCCTACTTCCTCGGTCCACATGAGCCCCTGGAACTGGCCAGGCGTTGATCTGGCCTACAGCCCGCGGGACACGCCACGGCTCCCGCAGGCTGGTGCCGTTTTCGTCGAACGCGATGCCCGAGCCTGCGGACCGCCGACCCGCAAAGCGATCACAGGAGGGCATTCACCGTTTGCGCCTCCTTCCTTCTGAAAACCACTTTTCAAGAACTGCCGGGAGCAGTCGCTTGCGGTTTCGCCGGCACTTCCACCCAAACGGGCCACGGTGCCGCACTCCCTCCCTCTTCCCGCAGGGCCAGCCTTCCGCAGCCTTTGCCTTCCGTCTGATGTGCGATACATCAGCCCCGGCTAGTGTAACGTTGCCCTTATCGATCCTGGGCCCGGTCCCGTGTGTGAGTTTTTCCGTGGGCCACGGGCTGTTGCTGCGTTACTGCCGTCACCGCGGGCATCGCCAGCGCCGCCGCCGGCGACAACGGTTGCTGTCAGGGCTTTGTGTTTCTCCGGTGCAGTGCGTTTGGTCTCAGCGAACGGCGCACCACGCTTGCGCCCAGCAGAATCGCCAGCCAGTTGATCATACCTACCGTGCCGCAGGGGGCGGCCCCGGCTCCACAACCGGTCTGGTCTCCGCTTCCGTTCCCAAGCAACCGCCCGGCCTCCTGCTCCGCGGGCGGTTCCTCGTCCTGCCCGTCGCTGCCGGGCGGATCCTGGTCGTTGTCCGAGGGAGTTTCCGCCGTGGCGTCGTCTCCCTGGCCGTCGTCCTCTGGAGTCTCCTCGCCGCCGTTCTCGACTCGCGGAACGCCCACGCCGTAGGTGGTCAAATGATCCACCACCGCCCAGACGAACCGGCTCGCCAGGTCGGTGCCCAGGTCACCCGGAACGCCGGTCGGGCTCGAGTCGCCCAGATCGTTGCCGCCCGCAAGCACCCACCGGCCGAGATCCTCGTCGAAGCGGTGCAAGCGTAGCACGGCCTCGGTCAGTCCGCCGAGGTCGCCGTCTCCGTAGTAGACGACCACCACAGCCGTGAACGTGCCGGCCTCCAGGGCGCTGCTGACCTCCAGGCTGAAGTCGAGCCCTCCGGCGTCGTCGAAGCCGGCGAACGTGCCGTTGAAGATCGAGTTGGAGAGGGTGACCCTGAAGGTGGCCCCCGCCGGCGCATTAATGACCATCAGACGCACCGTGGGAGGCGCGACGTCGATAGTGGCGTCGGCTTCCCCTTCCGGGCCGATGGTGAGCAGGAAGCTGCCGTCGAGTTGCTCGACGAACACTCCGACGGGCTCGATCGGGCCGCCGTCATCTGCAGCAGGCGTACAGGCGTCACCGATGCCGTCTCCGTCGATGTCCGCCTGGCCGGCGTTCGCCATCTCCGGACAGTTGTCGCAGGCGTCACCCAGGCCGTCGTTGTCGCCGTCGGTCTGACTGGCGTTGGCCTTGTTCGGACAGTTGTCGCAAGCGTTGAACAGGCCGTCATTGTCGGCGTCGTCGTTAGGTCCCAGGTCGCAGGCGTCGCAGGCGTCACCCAGGCCGTCGTTGTCGCTGTCGGCCTGGCCGGCATTGGCATCGGCCGGGCAGTTGTCGCAGGCGTCGAACACGCCGTCGTTGTCGGCGTCGTCGTGCGGGCCCAGGACGCAATCGTCGCAGACGTTACCTACCCCGTCGCCGTCGCTGTCGGTCTGGTCGGCGTTGGCCTTGTTCGGGCAGTTATCGCAGGCGTCACCCAGGCCGTCGCCGTCGCTGTCGGTCTGGTAGGCGTTGGCCTTGTTCGGGCAGTTGTCGCAGGCGTCACCCAGGCCGTCGCCGTCGCTATCGGTCTGGTCGGCGTTGGCATCGGTCGGGCAGTTGTCGCAGACGTTGCCCGCCCCGTCGCCGTCGCCGTCGGTCTGATTGGCGTTGGCCTTGGTCGGGCAGTTGTCGCAGGCGTTGCCCACCCCGTCGCCGTCGCCGTCGGTCTGATTGGCGTTGACCTTGTTCGGGCAGTTATCGCAGGCGTTGCCCACCTCGTCGCCGTCGCCCGGCCCGTCACTGTCAGCATCAGCCTGGCCGGCATTGGCGACCTCGGGGCAGTTGTCCGGACAGTCGGTGACCCCGTCGTTGTCGCCATCGAGCTGGCTGCACGAACAGCCCTGGTCGTCCACGGCCTCGCCGCTCGGCGTGTCCTGGCAGTCGTCGTCCTCGTCGCAGACCCCGTCACCATCGGTGTCCGGGCAGGGGCAGGCGTCATTACACTCGTCGGGAATACCGTTCGGCTGGCAGTCTTCGCTGGTTCCTGCGCCGATGTCGCACTCGTCCGGAATGTTATTGGGCTGGCAGTCGTCGCTCGCGCCGGCCGCAATGTCGCAATCGTCCGGCACACTGTTGGCGTTGCAGTCTTCACTGGTGCCGGCGTCCAGGTCGCAGTCGTCGGGGACTTTGTTGCCGTTGCAGTCGGTCTGGCATTCGTCGGGGACGCCGTCGCGCTGGCAGTCGAGGCTTTGGCCGCAGCCGGGCACGTTGCAAAGGCCGCCGCCGATGCTGCAGTCCAGGTCACATTCGTCCTCGATGCCGTTGATGTTGCAGTCGGACTCCGGGCCGATGCGCCCGACGCAGAAGGCGAGATCGAAGGCCCAGATGGTGCCGGGCACCGAGTAGTCACCCCCGCAGGTGGTCACCCAATGGGCCGAGCCGTCGCCCTGGTCACCCTGGGGGGCCGTCTCCCACGCCCAAACGCACGTGTCAACGGTCTCGTTGATGACTTCGACCCGTTAGGTTTCGCCGGCGACGGCTACGAACGGGTTGTCCAGGTCGGTGGTGTAGAGGTACTCGGGGAACTCGCAACTGGGACCACCCCAGATCATCTCTCCCGTGGGAACCCGCGCATTGGCACTAGCCACTGAGTTAAGGCTCACCAGCGTCCCCGGTTCACCGTCCTGGTCGGTGTAAAAGGCCACCGTGAAGGTATCCGCGATTGGGAGCGGGTCACACTCGACGCACAGGTGGTCTGCGCTCTCGTGTGCCCCCCACCAACTGATCCGTTGCACAGGGGTGTCCACGGTGAAGCTGAAGCTGTCCGCGGCCTTGGTGCCCCAGTCGGCGTCGGTGTGAGCTATTGCCCAACCGGCGTGCGGGCCCTGGTCGGGCATCTGGCACAGCGGACACGCCTGCGTGGCGCACCGGGTGCCCGGCCCTTGGGGAACGCCATCAAGGTAACCACAGTCTTTCATGAGCCTTTGGCTCACCCTGGATGCATGAAAATGGGGACGAGTTGGGTAGACTGGTTTGATGAGCCCGGACCGGTGCGAGGGCCGAATCTCAGTGGTGCTTCGAGCCCGTACCACAGTCTGGCCAGGACATCGCCTCGAACCCCAAATTGTTGCCCGCGACGTTTGCAGAGCACGCAAAGCAGATTGCTTAGACCTTCGATGTCCCCCGGCTCCGGGTCGA
>DATKXO010000037.1:0-6024 GCA_035528995.1 Phycisphaerae bacterium
TTGACCTGGGGATAGGCAGGCCATGGGCGTTCGTTCATCGGATGGGCCCTCCTCGCCGGCCTTCCAGTCGCAGCCCCTCGATGGCCCACCCGTAGGTTCCGCTAATGAGGATCACCAGGGCCGGCCCGGAGGCGCGGGGAAAGTCCCGGTGGTTCCCGCCGGCCGCCCAGCTCCCCGACCAGGGCGCATCACCGCCGGCCACGGCCGCCGCGACGGCCGCCTGCGCCGTCTCTCCCTGGTAAATCTTCCAACTGACTCCCTGCCCGTTGGGGTCCAAATCGGCGGCGAGCTGCAGGATCTCGCCCACGTACCCGGGGCCGCCCACGCGAAAGGGCCCGTAGAGCACAAACGACGCGATGGCCGTGCCGTCATCCGTGGTGGCCGACGTGGAATACTTCCGCAGGTACCCGTCGTAGCCTCCCAGGACGACGTAGCCGGGGATGGTCGAATTGGGCGCGTACCGGATCGTGGCCGTAGGCTGCTGCCCCGCCGGCATCGAGACCGGCCAGAACCCCAGGCCCACGAGATCCAGGAAGTAGTGCGTGCCGGCGGTCCCGGCGCTCGGCACGATGTTCAGGTGAATCCCCCGGTCCCGAGGGTCGTACTCCATGGAGATCGCGTTGTTCACCCAGTCCACGTCCAGCAGCTCCACCGGCAAGAGCGGCCTGGAGATGGCCTCCGGTTTGGACTCCGCCCCTGGCGGAACCTGGTAGACGCCGTCTCGGCTCAGAACTACCGACGAACCGTCCGGAAGGTTGCACCAGGCGTTGGGTCCGAGCACGCCCACTTCCCTGGACAGGGCCGTGATCTGGCCGCCGTAGGCCGGATCGGTGGTCAGCTTCCACATGGATCGTTCGGAGCCGAAGAGCATGTACTGATCGGAGTGGGTGATAAGCGCTAGGATCGGGTCGGGGATCCCACCCGTCGTGGTCGCCGTGCCGCCGATGGCCCGCGAGGCATCGTTGGGATCGTAGCCGTAATCCCAATCGTTGGGGTCGAGAATGCGGCTCTTGTACCAGACGGCACCCGGGCCCGCCAGTAAGAGCGACCCCCGGTAGTTGCAGCAGAGCGGGCACCCCAGGGGGGGCAAGCCGTAGAAGTCACTCGCCCAGGAAAGCGTGTAGTTCACTCCAGAGCAGTCCGCGTCGTCGGTCTGGTCGACCAGGGTGAGTTGGGTGTTTCCGCCCTTTGACGCCACGAGATATTGCTGCGTGCCGATCCCGCTGGCGTTGGGGATGGTCAGCGTCAACATATTCTCGGCCGTTGTCGCGGGGACACCCGACCAGGATCCCCCGGTAAGCGTCACCACCCCGTTCACGCTGGTCACCGTGCCGATGCGATAATTGGCGGCCGGAATCGGAAACGTGCCGCCGAGGTAGGTGGGCGCCGTGGTCGGGTTGGCCGGGTCGAACACCTTGACCGGGCGGCCGATCTGCCAGGTGACCCCGCTGGCCTGGTTGGTCATCGTCCCGTCGATGACGATGTAGCCGACCTCGACCGAGCTGATCGGGAAGATGTTGCTCTCAGTGTCGATGCTGCCGGAAATCCACACGTAGTCATTGGCCGTGTCGATACCCAGCGTCGTCCAGTCCGTCACGATCCCGGCGTGATCCGACAGCCGGTTCGTGCTCGCAATGGTGCCATCGAGGCCGACGACGTTCACCGCCCGGAAGTCGGCGACGTAGTATTTCGTGCCGACCTGGCATCCCTGGAGCTGCTTGGCCGTGGCGTTGAAGTGCGGCCCCCCCGTGACGGCGACCATCGAACCCGAAGCGTTCTGGTAGAGCGTCCCCCCGGAGACGGCCAAGAGGATATGGCTGGCCACCCCGTCCGTTCCGAGCACCGAGGCGTAATCCAGGAGCTGGATCGGCCCGCTGCCGATCTGCTGGGCGTAGGCTTTCGTGAGACCTGGCCGCGCACCGCCGCGCTGCCGGGCCCCGTGCATTTGGGCAGCAGAAAGGTTGACCACGTCGAAGGGGCGGCAGTCGCTCGCGTAAGCGGTCGTGTAGGGAGGCTGTTGGTCGAACCCCGCCTGGCGGTTCAGCCCGCCCAGGGGGAATCGCAGCTCGGTCAATCCGGATGCCTTCGCCACGCGATGCCCTCCTACACGATGGTCTTGGTCCGCCTGGCCGTCACGCACCGCCTGTGTGCGTAACGGATGTGGTGGCGCTGCTTGAAGGTCGGGGATAGCGTGGAAATGCCGATGAACCGCTGTACGATGACGGCGTCCGAGGCCCCGAGTGTGTCGGCCGTCTCTGCCAACTTCGCGTTCAGCACCACCTTCAGGAAATCGCCCAACCCCGCCGTATCGGCAGTCTGCCTGAGATGCTTGCTCGCGAGGTCTACATTGTCCGCCAGTCCTGCCGTCTCGATGAGGGTCCGCCGAAAAGCCGCGATCCGGGCCGCGCTGTCGCTCAGCCCGGCGCTGTCCTGAATCAGCCGCGCGAAGAGGATCGCTGCATCGGCACCGTCCGAGGCCCCGAACGCATCCGCGATCAACCGGGCGCGGGCCGCGGCGGCAGCCGTGGCATCCGTGGCACCCAGATCGTCGCTCACGGAGCAGGCGTGACCGGCCGCCGGAGACAGGGCATCGGAAGCGCCCAGGTCGTCCGTTACCTGCCGACACGCGACGACGGAGCGCGACGCCGCGTCCGCCAGACCGGCGGCATCGCTGACCACAACCGCCCGTGCGACGGCGACACTGACCGAATCACCGATGCCCGCCGTGTCGCCCGTTACGCGCGCCGCCACGCACGCCACGGCGAGGTTATCCGTGGCACCCAGGGTGCCGTCGCCCTCGGCTTCGTAGGTCTCTCCGCCCGCCGTAACCGAAACGAAACAGTCATCCGCCAGACCGGCCGTGTCCACCACAAGCCGGCTGTGGGCGACCGCCCTCGCGACGCTGTCGGACAGCCCGGCCGTGTCGCTCAGTTGGCGCGAGTGCACGCCTGCCAAAGAAGCAGAAGCGCTGTCGGCGATCCCGGCCGTGTCGCCGACCAGCAACGGGCGGGCGACCGCAACCTGGACGGCATCGCTCAGGCCGGACGCTTCGGAGAGCCCCCGACAGGACGCAGCCGCGAAGGAGATGGCATCATCGAGACCGGCCGTAGCAGCAAGCGAACGTGCCTTGCCCGCCGAGATGCCCAGTGCGTCCGTTGCACCAAGCGAATCGGAGACCGGAACTTCGTGGGTCTCTCCGCCGGACGACTCCTTGGTGCCCCAGTCCAGCTCGTGGTCGGCCTCGGCGATGTTGTGAAACTCGAAGTGAATCCATGCGTCGGAGCGAACGATATTGCTGAGCCTGACCTCGTCGATGTAGCCCGAGAACGGAGAGTAGTCAGCAGAATTCCCACTGGACCCGATGGAAAACCTGTCGATCCCGGTCGGTGTTAACGAGCCAGTATTAGTGCCTTTGCTCCCACCGTCGATGAACACGGCACGGCTGTTTGCGGCGGCAACCATGGTTGTAATGTGGTGCCAAGTGTTTGTGGAGAACCCGGTGGTGGTGTTGGCGTAGGCTGAAGTACCACTGAGGATGCGGGCAGGGTCTCCACCGGCGTGTCCAGCCAGATAATGCAAATGGCGCTGGATTCCTGCGCTGGTATTCTGCAAAGCCGCCAGCACCTCCAGTATGCTGTCCACGTCGGTCTTGCACCACGTAGAGATTGTGCAAGGAAACCCGTTGGCTCCAATGTCGCAGTTCTCGGCAATCGTCAGGTACTCGATGTCCGCGTCGTTGAACAGGTAGCAGTTCCCAACCTTCCCGGTCTGTCCACTGGTCGGACCATTAACTGCGGTCAAGTCATGGCTATTGCCCGTCGAGTCGGTGAGGTCTTCTAGGTGCCAGACTCCCTTGAAGTTGGAATCCCACACGTTGGGCGCGTCTTCACCGTCGCCGGCGTCAGACTTCTTCCAGTAGACATAGAACTCGGTGCCAGCGACGGCGGAGATCGAGGGTATCTTTACCCAGAAGATGGCCGTGACGTTGGAGGCGCCGCCACCGGACCACGACTGCCGCTCGTACTTCAGAAGCGTCTCGCCATCGGACTGAGTGAAGCGGATGTCAAACCCGGTAGCCAGGGCATCAGCCAAGTCGGCGTCGTCATCGAAGCGAACAAGGATCGGAAAGTCGGCGAGCGTATCGTCCACGTTCACAAACTGCGTCGTGATCTTTTTTCGGTATGTGTATCCGGTCAGCCACGCCATGCTATGCTACTCCATCAATCGCCGTCTTGATTGCCGTCTCCCGGCCCCGCCGGGCAATTAGTCAGGTCGCCAACTGCGCGTGTTGGCGGCGATAGACAAAAGGATTACACCCGCCACAAAGGACAAAAGCCGTCGACTACCGCTTTCGCTTCTTCGGCCTCGGCTTCTTCGGCCTCGGCTTCTTCGGCCCCGGCTTCTTCGGCCCCGGCTTGTTTCCGGAGATGACCAGGTTCAGCCCCAGCGCCTCGTCGTCGCGCCAGTCGCGGACTTGCACGTCCACCAGTCCGGCCACCTCCTCGGCCATCGCGCGGGCCACGGGCCGGGTGAAGCCCATGAAGTGGGTGTTCATTTCCCGCCGATAGCCCTGGGCCTCCTGGGCGCCGTAGAGGACGTTGAAGACGGACTCGTCCGCGTGGCCGTCCATGATGTGGGCAGCCGCCCATTCCAAGGACGGGACGATGTGCTCCATGCGTCCGCCCGGCTTCAACACGCGGGCCATCTCGCCCCACACGCGCTCCTGGTCCCAGCGGCCGAGGTGCTCCAAGTGGTGGCAGGACGAAACCAGGTCGAACTCCTCGTCCGGCAGGTTCAGCAGGCGGCTGTCCATGACGTAATCGGGCGCGGTCTCCGGCCGGATGTCGGTCGTGTAGGTCCGGTAGCCGGGCCATTCGCGCCGCGTGGCCCCAGCGCCGATGTCCAGGGCGAGCTTCTCGTCCGAGAGAGGTTGACGACTTTTCCACTCGGCAAGGACGGCCGACGCCTCATCCACATTCTGGAACCAACCAGCACCCCTGCCGCCGCCGATCCACCACCGCACCTTTCCATCCGCATGCAGGTATCGGTAGTTGCCCGCCTTATCATCGGCCACGATGCACACATTGTTCGGACCGTCCTCGACCTTGACCTGGAAATCGAATTGCTCGCGGACTGTTCGCTTTCGCATGAAGTGGCTCCGCTGAATCGGCGGCGAGTCGTCCAACAGCCCGAAGATTTTCCCGGTGGCGTTGTTGATGTGCCCGGCCAGGACGGAGGTGTCCACCATGATCCTGGCGCCGAAGTCGTCGCAGGCCCGCCGGCAGAACCAGAGGTCCTCCGTCCCGGTGCGGGTGTGCAGCCGGCCGTTCTCGAACTTGCGGTTATCCGTGGTCAGGTAAAGGGGCTTCCCGGGCTCCTCGTCGAGCATCTTCCGGTAGAGGCTCGTCCGCACGAGCGTCAGGCCGCTGTGGACCCCGTGAACGTCGAACAGCAGATCGCCGACTGCCCAGTCCCAGAACGGCCCCGCCCCCTGCTCCATGTAGATCAGGGGCTCCGGCGGCGACCCCTTCGAACAGTAGACCCCCGCAAAGACGTCGTACTCCGGGTAGCAGCGGGCGCGGTAGAACAACTTCGTCATTGCGTCGAAGCTGGGAAGCACGTCGTAGTCCAGCCAGAAGATGAACTCCGGCGGACTCTCTTGCTCCAGGGCCTTCTCCACGGCAAAGCAGCGGGCTACGCCCACCTCCATGCCATCCGCGACGATCTCGCAGAAGTTGAAGCAAGTCGGCCTGGCCAGGGAGAGCTTGGCCCTGTGGAACTCGACCGTGATCCGTTCGAGCACCCGGGTCCCGGCGCGAAACGGGATCGGCGTGCAGATTGCCATGGCGCTGCGAGTCATGCTCCATCGCCTCCTTCGGTCATGCTGCCGTGCCGGCGATGAACTGGTAGCTCAGGTACACGGTGTCGGCGGTCCCCTTGCCCACGCTGTCCTCCCCCAGGACGCTGCGAGCCCCGCCCGAGGCGTCGTAGGTGTCGGTCTGGCAAAGGCAGACCTCCTCAATG
>DATKXO010000038.1:0-24206 GCA_035528995.1 Phycisphaerae bacterium
CGCTGGACGGGCTGTGGCTGGCGTGCCGCAGGTTGGCACAGCGTTCCCAGCGCCCCTACCGGCGGAGTGGGCTTGTAGGACTGATGTCACGCAGGGTTTATCGGACCCTGTCCTGAACCGCCACGGGCGAGTTCGTCTGGATAACCCTGCCGGCCTATAACGCCGCGCATCGCGCTGGAGCCGCCAAAGTTCGACGATTTTATTTGCCTCGTCCGAGAAAGTATTGGATATAGTGTGCAGGCGAAGGCCGGTAAGGTCCGTTCTTTGACACGATCTAAAAGTGCTCTTGCTGTCCCTCGGGAAGCAGGGCGATGTGGATCCGGATAAATGCATTGGGGGTTGACTGATCGGCCTATGAGGCCGGAAGGGAGTAGTGCAATGTCCAACCTGCTTGAAAGGACCAAGGCGTTTCTCAAGAGTGAAGACGGTCCGACCGCGACCGAGTATGCGGTCCTGTTGGCGCTGATCGTCATTGCGATCATCGTGGCCGTCTCGACGCTCGGCGGCAAGGTCAGAGACACGTTCCAGACCACGGCGGATCACATGCCTACTTCGCCGTAGAGCGGCCGGAACGATCACGAACAAAGGCAGGGGCTCCGCCGGTACTGGCGGGGCCCCTGGCCTACCGCAGAAAACTGGGGGTGCGGATTCTGCGCCCGGACGGGCTCGAACCATGGATGCGTTGTTGCCAAAAAATTATTGGATGCTCACCGCTCTGGTGGTCACTCCGGCAACGATCTACGCGTCGATCATCGACTACCGCGAACGGCGCGTCCCGAACTGGCTGAACGCTGCTCTGGCGCTGGCGGGCATCGTGGCCGGGACGTGGTATTTCGGCTGGGTCGGCCTGGGGGCCTCCCTGGCGGGCCTGGCCGTGGGGTTCGGCGTTCTCATTGTTCCATGGGCCATGCACGGGATGGGCGCCGGGGACGTGAAGCTGATGGCCGCGATCGGGGCCTGGTTCGGGCCCTGGCTGACCCTGGTGAGTTTTGCCGTCGGGGCGCTGATCGGCGGGGTGATTGCGGTTATCATGATCCTGGTGGCCGGCAAGGCGAGGAGCGCCTACGTCAACCTGCAGATGATCCTGGTGAAGTGCTCGCAGCCGCGGACGCTGTTCAGTGACTTTGCGTCGGCCGAGAGCTTCGGCTCGACGTCGTCGCTGCTGCCGTACGGCATTCCGTTGACGATGGGGTCGCTGCTGGTGCTGGCGGGCAAGTGCATGGGCTGGGGGGTGTTGCCATGAAAAGGCCGGTACGTCATCGGGTTGGCCGGCAGGCACGGCGGGGGGCGGCGCTGGTGGAGTTCGCCCTGGTGCTGCCGCTGTTGGCCATGCTGATTTTCGGGATCATCGAGTTCGCTCACATCTTTTTCGTCCGTCAGGGGCTGGTCAACGCGGCTCGGGTGGGGGCTCGGACGGCGACGCTGTCGATGGCTGACGAAGTTCGACAGACCCTGGTCGTGCAGCGAGTCGAGCAGGCCCTGCAGGCAGGGGGCCTGAGCCAGTACCTCAGCGAGGGTGACATAACGATCGAATACGATCCGGCGTCGGGATCGGACGGGGCCCAGGTCGTGACGATCAGTGTGCCGTACGCCGACATCAGCCTGCTGGGAACGTTCTTCAGTTTCCTGGGGGATTTCACGCTGACCTCGAGTTGTTCGATGTACCGGGATCAAGTGAACTCGGGCTAGCCGGGGGCGCGCTGCACTCGGAACGCGCGGCGCGACGCGGTCAGCCTCCGATGTCGCCGGGTTCGGCGGCGGGGGCCCGTCTGGCGGAACATGTAGTCTATCGCACGCGATGCTCCAATTCGCCGTGTCCAACGGGAGGTGCAACCATGAAGGCATCGACGTTTTTCCCGCTTGTGGTCGGAGTGGCCGCCGCGATCGTGGCCTTCAGCGCCTGGAAGAAGACCGCTGGCAGAACCGAAGGCAGCACTGGTTCCGCCCCGGTCAACGGCGTCGTGGTGGCCCAGACGGACATTCCCTATGCCTCCAGGATCAGCGCGGACAAGCTTACGACGGTCGAGTACCGCGGGGTGACGTTTCCCATCGCCCAGAGCTTTTCGCAGACGGAGGGTCTGGTCGGTCGCGTGACCTCGACCAAGATCGTGGCTGGGACGCCGGTCACGCTACCCATGCTGGCGCCGGAAGGCACTCCGCCGGGGGCGTACTACCAGATCGCGGACGGCTTCCGGGCGGTGCCGGTACCGGTCGAGTCCTATGCGGCGCGCAATCTGGAGCCGGGCAGCCGGGTGGACGTGTTCACGGCCAGCCGCAGATCGGGCGGTGAGCGGCAGAGTCGTCCGACCGAGCTGATCCTTCAGGACGTGGAGGTGTTCGCGGTGGGCAGGCGCCTTCCGGGGATGAACGCGGTCGACGAGCGCGTGGATTCGGTGGAGCTGCTGCTTCCCGCTGATCGGGTTGCGGTGCTCAGTGACGCGCTCATGTCGGGCGGAATTCGCATGGTCATGCGTGGAGCGACCGACCGGCAGATTCTGGACATTCCAACGGTTCCCCCGGCGGAACCGGAGGTGCCCGTGGTCGCGGTCGAGCCGGAGCCCGAGCCTCGACCGGTCGAGAAGCCGGTCGATACTCTGACGGTGAAGGTGTACAACGGGCCGGAGGAGAGCCGGCAGACCTACGATCGTCCCGTCGAAGAGCGATCCGCGGACGTAGACTGAGGCGGGTCCCGTCCTCCGCCGCGCGGCGATACCGACCGGCTCGCGATTGACGAACCCAATACCAAGCGGTACTCCGTCGTGTGTGGGAGAGCGGCGCACCACCCTCGGGCTCCGGAGGGCTCCCGGCGGAGGGGCGATCCCAAGCGGGCAGCCCGGTCGCGCTGAGCGGCCGCCGCTGGAGCCGAACGGACAGCGCGGTGAGTATCGCGCCATGTCATGCGCCGTGGTGGAGAGCGATGGTATCTCGACCAGGTAACGGGAAGGATGCAGCGTCTGAGCCCCGCCGGTCGTCGGACGCTGCCGGCGTGCAGCCGGTCCGTGTGCTGCTGTTCGACCTGGACGCCGCGTTGGCCCAGCAAATGAAGGAGTCGATCGGCGGCCGGTCGGACGTGCAGATCGTCGAGCAAGTCGCCGGACCGAGCGAACTCGCGGCGGCGGTCGAGCGGCCGCCGCCCGACGTTGTGTTCGCCAACCTGGACGCCGCCCCCGGCGAAACCCTGAATGTGGTGGCCGGACTGGCCAAGCAACACCCGGCGATGCGCTTCTTCGCGGTCTCGGCACGGAACGACGCCGAGTTGATCGTCAAGGCGATGCGCTCGGGGTTCAGCGATGTGATTCGTCTTCCGGACGAGAGGGACCGCGTCGGAGAAGTAATCGACTCGGTGCGGCAACGCCCCCCCGAAGCGGAAGGCGGCGGCAAGCTGATCGCGGTGATCGGCAGTGCCGGGGGTGTTGGATGCACGACGCTGGCGGTCAATTTGGCCGTCGAACTTGCCAGGAAGTGCGGCCGGGACGTGGCATTGGTGGACCTGGATTTTCAGTTTGGGCACGTGGCCACGATGCTGGATCTGGATATCCAGCATTCGGTGGCCGACCTCTGCGGTGAGTCGAAGACCCTTGATCATCGTGTGATCCAGAAGGCGGTCCAGCGACACAAGAGCGGCGTGCACGTCCTGCCGCGCCCTCGGGAATTCGAAGAGGCCGGTGGACTGACCGCTGAGGATTGCGGGCGGCTGCTGGAGATCATGCAGGAGATGTATCCGTACGTGCTGGTGGACGGTCCGGGCCGGTTCGATGAAACGGGTCGAAGCATCCTGGACGTCGCGGATTGGACGCTTCTGGTCGTCCAGCCGCTGGTCACCAGCGCTCGAAACGCCCGGCGCATGCTGCAGGCCCTGCAGCGCTACGACTTCGACCCGGCGCGCATCGAGGTCATCTGCAACCGGGTCGGCGGCGGGCTCACGCACCTCAACCCCGAGCAGCTGGAGAAGTCGCTGGGCCACAAGATCCTGATCAACATCCCGGACGACTGGATGAGCGTCAGTTCCGCTATCAACCTGGGCGAGCCACTGGCCACCAGCACACCCAAGTCGAAAGTGCGCGCTGCCGTCGAAGAGTTGGCCGACGCCATCATGGGGGGCGTCGAGGCATCGCGGGAAGCACAGGGATCAACAGGTCTGATCGGTCGTTTGCTGGGCCGGGGCAAGGGCTGAAGCAGCCCGGCGGATGGGCGGGGACCGCTGTCGCGGGGCGCGCTCGGCAGGTGGGACGCTGTCGATGTTCCCGGGGGTCTGTCGCTTGGCTGGCGGTCGTTGCGCCGGGTCCCCCACTTTGAGGCCTAAGAGGTGGGCAGCGTTGCCCGATAAAGGCGTCCTGATCGGCCCTGAAGCCAGGGCAGGGCGGCCCGGCCGGTTGGCACGCATGTTGCCCAGGGCTATACTGGAATTCAGGTTCGGGCTCCGCAGGCGGCTTCCGTTCTGGAACGGCCGTGGGGCAGGGGACGGGTCTGATAGCGGTCCACCCCACTTTCTACCGAGCAACTCGGCCGGCAGCGCGACTCAAGCGACGCGCAGGAGTCAAGACACCATGAGCGGAACCAGACCACGGCACAGGTCCACCCGACGCCGCGGCATTGTCGCCGTCAAGGTTGCCCTTCTGTCCATCGTCCTGCTGGGTTTCACGGCGTTGGCGGTGGACATGGGCGCGATCTACGACGCCAAAGCAGAGCTGCAGCGCACCGCGGACGCGGCGGCGCTGGCGGCCGGGACAGCCCTGGCTGCCACGGGCGAGACCCCGGCCATGCAGTTGGCCACCGCTCGCGCTTCGGAGTACGCGGCCAACAACACGGTGTGGCGCCAGCAGATGCAGCTCGATCCGGCGACGGACATCACGTTCGGCCGGGCCACATTCAACTCGGCTACGGGTGTGTACGATTTCACTCCGACGACGGACCTTCCGGACGCCGTGCAGGTCCGGGTCCGCAAGACGGCCGACTCGCCGAACGGAGCGTTCGGGCTCTACTTCGCCAGCGTATTGGGAATCGACCGCGTTGACTTGACGGCGACGGCCACGGCGATGATGGTTCCGCGGGATATCGCCATCGTCACGGACCTGTCGAACTCGCACAACGACGACAGTGAGCTGAAGAACTACCAGAGCACGCAGATCAACCTGCACGGCGTGTGGGACGCGTTCCCCGGTGGCATCGACGACTCCCCGTCTCAATGGGCGGACTATCCGCAGTACAGCCCGAACGATCCCCAGGCGGCCGGGCCCGCCTGGGGCTACATGAAGGAGATGGGCTACGGCGCGAATCCGATCGACGGCGGCTACGACCCCACGTTGGACGACGGACTGGTGTATCTGCCCTCGGCCACGAACTGGAACAATGCGTCGTTGGACGCGTACCTCGGCGGTTTCGCCGACCTGGGATACAACGTTCACGAACGAGACGTTGTGCGCAGCAAGTATGGGGGCTCGTGGAAGTATCGCGTGGCCGTTGCCCTGGGATTGGCCCGTTGGGACAGTGGCATCATTTATGGCGACGAGGTCCCGCAGGATGAGCACGGTCTTTGGGAGCGGCTCAGCGTTCCGCCGGAGGAGTCCGGTGACGGCGACCTCAGGGTGGACGCGGACGAGCTGGTCTGGCAGGAGAGGATCGGGAACCGCTCGCTGGAGGAGTCGAAGGCCATCTGGCTGGACTACATTCAGGCCTACATGAGCACGTCGCCGCCGCCGAGCGAGATGGAGACGGCGAACTCCGACTTCCTTTATCGCTTCGGCGTCAAGACGTTCATGAACTACCTCATGGAGGAGCGTGCCTCTCACGCTCAGACGCCCGAGTTTGCGGAAGCCCCGGCCCAGCCGATGCAGGCCGTCAAAGAGTCCGTGCAGCACCTGGTGGAGCTGCTGGACAACCTGGGCGTCAACGACCAGGTATCGCTGGAGGTCTACGGCACGACGGCGGTGCACGAGATGGACCTGACACAGGACTTCCTGTCGATCGGGGCGCGGCTCAACGCCATGCAGGCCGGTTATTACGACAACTGGACGAACATGGGCGGTGGCATCGTCCGGGCCATTGAAGAACTCACCGGCGAGCGGTCCCGCTCCGCGGCGCGGAAGGTCATCTTCCTGCTCACCGACGGGTACGCCAACGTGAGCGCAGATGGAACGACCGGCAATCTCGCCGGGGGGAGGGCCTATGCCCTGCAGGAAGTGGACACGGCGGTCGGCCTGGGGATCCGTATCTTCACGGTGAGCGTGGGGTCGTACTCTGACACGCAGCTCATGGCTCAGATCGCTGAGACGGGTGCTGGGCAGCACTTCCACGCCGAAGGGTCGATCGATCAGTACAGCGACCAGCTGGAGGCTATTTTCGAAGCCCTCAGTGGCCGGCGCACAGTGGAGCTGATCCAGTGACACGGCCGGCCCGTAGGCTCTCCAGCCGGACGAATCCAACCAGTTAAGTGGAAGAAGGTTGCGCTTCGACGTTTCTGGAGCTCGGTGTCTTCTCCAGCAGGCGTGTACAGGGACGCTGCATCAACGACTTCGATTGTCAAAGCGTGAGCGACGCCCGAGGTGTGCCGCGCGTCCGTCACCATGGGGCAGCGGGCGTTCGACGGATAAAAACAGAGAGAACCAATAAAGCTTAAGTTGCTTTCCTCTTCCTTCCTGCCCGGGCTTCGTGCTGAGCTTCCGGGCCCGGCAGTCCGAAAAAAAGACACCGAGCCGCGGATTGTTCTTGACCCCGTATGGCGGTTTTGGCTATCTTGGCGGTAGTAACCCAGGCGATTCCGTAGAGTTGGTCGCCACGGGTGCGGTCAGGGGATAGTGGAAGTCCCCGGACGGGAGTTGAGAGAGACCGGGTGCCGCTCGTGTAGCGGTGACCGCTGTCTCTCTTTTTGTTTGCCGGTCCGGGGCGTGGAAACGGGAAGGAGCGGGGAATGAGCTCCATCATTTCGTCACCGCGGCGTAGCTGGTCTTCGTTGCTCGTTGTCGGGTTGGTTGTTTCGGTTGCCGGTTCCGTTGTAGCGGCGCCGAGGGCCTGGACCAACGCCACGGGGAGCAATAGCACGTTCGGCTGGTCAGGCGGGCAGAGCGGCGATGGCGACGTGACCAACGTCGGGCTGTGGGGGGATCCCATCGTCAATGACGAGGGGTTCTTCTTCCGGGACATGAATCCCCTGTTCAAGGCTGAAGCGGTTTGGCCGGCGTCGAGCAACATGCTCAGCGGTATGAGCGTCACGCTGAACACCATGAACGCGGTCCCGCCGAACATGGCCGGGCTGACTGAGTTGCGTGTTCGCGAATGGGGATCGTACACCGGTGACATCGAGGACGTGGTGGCGACGGGCGGAACGGTTCTGCTCACGCCGATCTCGCCGGGCGGCCCACCGACGAACCTCGGCGAGTTGGCGATGACGTTCGACTCCCAGGAAGGTACGTGGGAGGCGAGCATGGACGTAGTGTTCTCGGACATCGGCGGCGGCTTTCCGTCGGCGGTTCAGATCATGAGCATGGCCATCACGAATCACCTCGAGGCCATCCCGATGGACGGCTCAGCCAGTATTCAGAAAGAAGGCGCTAGTGTCGTGTTCCCGGAGCCCGCAACCGGGATGCTGACTTTGTGCGGATTGATCGCGGTTGCGCGGCGGCGCGGGCGACACAACAGCCGCTAATTGGGACATACAACATGAGGGGAGGACGGAGGAGATGAAGGTGAGACTTCTGGTAGCGGTATTGGCGGCGCTGTGCGTGCCGGTTGCTGCATCGGCGGATGTTGCCTGGGACAACCCCGGCGGCAATGCCGAGAACTTCGACTGGGCGGGCGGACACAACAGCGATACCAACCTGTTCGGCAGCCCGAGTTGGTACGGGGGTGACAACCTGTACTTCTTGAGCAGCGATTTCGCGCCCTACGCCAACGGGACCCCGGTGACGGACTCGGCGACGGACACCATGGACGTGGACCTGACGGCCGTTGGCGGGAAGAAATTCGCCAGCATCGCGGTGTTCGAGTACGGTGACTACAACATCGTCGGCGGGGCCGGGAACACGGTCAGCGCCGACCTGGGGATGACCGGCACAGCAGCGGGGCACCCCATGTCCCCGTTCCTGGGCAGCTTCAGCTTCGGAGCGGCGGGTGATAGCGCCGGGACCGTGCCCTGGAATGATGACGCGGCGCTGTCCATGGAGTTCGCCGTGCCGGACGTGACGACGCTGCACCTGTCGGTGACGAACACGCTGGTGGCCATCAGCGACGGGGCTGGCGGCACCGCGTCGATCCAGGGCAACTTCGTGTTGCTGGGGATCGCGGTGACGGTCATTCCGGAGCCGGCTTCGATGTCGCTGCTGGCGTTGGGCGGTCTGGCCGTCCTGCGCCGTCGACGCCGGTAGGGAGCCAGTATGTTGCACAGGCAGCGATGTTGTCTGCCATCCTCTCCGAATTCGTAGTAACCGAGGGCCGCCGTCGCGTACGGCGGCCCTTTTCTTAATGTGCCCGATAATGTCGCGTTTTGGGCGACACCGGACACGGCTGAGGTCGGGGGCCGAGGATGCGGGCGGGCAGAGATGGGGCCTTGAGGAGGTTGGCCAGGGTGGGCCTCAGCGCCGTTGCGGGCGTCGGGCTCTGGGTGCAGTCGGCAGCGGCTGGCGGCGGTGCTCACAACGTCGTGGTCCTCATCGACCCGACCGACGCCGACTCGCTGTATCTGGGCAACTACTACGTGGCCGCACGGCGGATCCCCTCGCGCAACGTCGTCTACCTGAGCCAGGACGCTTGGGATTATGCGGCCCTGGTCAACGATCCGGTCGAGGCCATGCTCGGAGAGCTGTCGAACCGCGGCCTGGAGGATCACATCGACTACGCGGTTCTGGCCAGCGGTCGGGTCTACCGGGTGCCGGCGTCGGGGTACGTAACCGAAGTGGACTGCAGCGTGGTGGATCACTTCTCGGTATCCGCTGCCTACACACTTGCTCATCTGTCCAACGCGGTCCTGGCAGGTGACTCGACCGACGCCTTCGGACTGACCTCGACGGAACCGAACCAGTATTTCTCGACGACGGACGCAGCGGTGGCGTTCTCCGGCGGCGCGGGCTGGCAGGGGGGCAGTCCCAGTTCCGCCGCCGGCGCACCGCGATACCTAGTCGGGGCGTTGCTGGGTTACACCGGACTACGAGGCAATACGCCGGCCGAGGTGGTGGCTCAGATCGATCGCAGCGTCGCCGCGGACGGCACGCGCCCGGCCGGGACTTTCTACTACATGAAGACGACGGACGAGGCCCGGAGCAGCCCCCGGGACCCGTTCTTCCCCGACGCGATCAGTTCGATCAGCACGCTGGGAGGGCAGGCCGTGCAGATCGACGATGTCCTGCCCAATGGCCACCACGACTGTCTGGGTATCATGACCGGCTGGCCCAACCCGCGGGTGGGCTCAGCCGATGTGACGCTGTTGCCGGGTTCCTACGGCGATCATCTGACCAGTTGGGCGGCGACTTTCGACAAGTCGCCGCAGACGAAGGTCTCGATGTGGATCGCCGAAGGGGCCAGCGGATCGCACGGGACGGTCGAGGAGCCGTGCGCCGTGCCGGGCAAATTCCCGCACCCGCGCGTGTACGTGTACTACTTCCAGGGCCTGTCTCTGGGTGAGTCCTTGTTCCGCAGCCTGGAATACCTGCCGTATCAAGGTTTGATCTACGGCGACCCTCTGACGCAGCCGTTTGCTTACATTCCGACGGTGGAGGTGCCTGACGCGCCGAGTTCACCGGTGTCAGGGGTCGTGCCGCTGACTCCTCAGGCTACGACCGCCAAGCCGGGTGCCGGGATCGCCCGTCTCGACCTCGTTGTGGACGGCGTCGTGGAGGAATCGATCAACCTCGGTGAGAGCTTCCTTCTGGACACTGCCTCGCTTGGCGACGGCCCTCACGACGTTCGGGTCGTGGCGTTCGACGATTCGCCGGTTGCCACCCAGGGGCGATGGATGAGGTGGATCGAGACGGACAACGCCGGTCGGTCCGTCAGTCTGGACGTTCAGCCGGCCGTGGGCGGCCTCTCCACGCCCTTCACGCTGCAGGTGGCCTCGACGAGCGGGGTCGTGTCGGAGATTCGCGTGCTGCAGAACCATCGCGTTGTGGCGGCCACCGGGAATGCTCGAGACACGCTGCTGGTGAACGGCAGCGTGCTGGGGGCGGGTCCCGTGCGTCTGGTGGCCGAGGCGGAATTCAGTGATGGGCGCGTGGCCTATAGCGAGGCGAGCACGCTGGGTATCGCGTTCGGCGGGGCCTGCTGCCTGCCGGACGGAGCCTGCCGGCAGCTTACGTTGGACGCGTGTGCCGAGTCGTGCGGCGGGGCCTACGCGGGGGACGGGACGAGCTGCAACGCCGGCCTGTGTTCGCGCTGCCAGACGGGCGACTTCGACACGAACGGCTCGGTGGACCTGGCGGATTTCGCGGGGTTCCAGACCTGCCTTGCGGGGCCGGGTGCGCCGCCGCCCGACGATCCGCCCGGACTTCAGGCGGCCTGCGTGTGCGCGTTCGACTTCGATGACGACCTGGACGTGGACCTGGAGGATTACGGGGCGCTGTTCGAGCTGCTGACCGGCCCCTGCCCGGTGGCGGTCAACGTGCCCCCGGTGGCCTATGGATACACCAAGGACATCAGGGGCTATGAGCCCAGCGTGGTGGAGCTGCCGGCCGCCGACGTGAACGGCGATGCACTGACCTACACGATCTTGACGCCGCCGGCCCAGGCTTCACTGACGGGAAGCGGTCCGACCCGCGTGCTGCGCCCCAACGGCCTGGCCGCCGGGACCGACAGTCTGGAATTCATCGTGGAGGACTCGCAGGGAGCGTCGGACGTGGCCACCGTGACGCTGGCTTACCCGATTGCGCCGCCGTCGCATTTTACGATCCACGTCGGGGTTCTGGGAGAAGCGAAGGCTCGCATCAGCAGTTGGCCGCCGAGTCACGCGGGCTTGACGTCGCAGACGGCTCCTTTCACGGCGTGGTATGACAACGATGGCGGCACCGTGACCCTGACCGCGCCCGACTCGCAAGGGGTAAGTCCGTTCATCCACTGGGTGGTTGACGGCGAGGTGGGAGCGTTCGGCGATCCTGAAGCGGTGGTTTCGCTGGACCACCACGTGAAGGCGGTGGCCACGTACCTGTCGTGCCGGAAGCTGTCGATCCGGGCCAACCGGCCTGGTGCCTTTATCTCGGTCTTCCCGAACGACAAGGACGGGCAGGGCGGAGGGACCGCGCCGATCGACCGGATCTACCTGACCGGGACGGAGACCGTGGTGTCCATCGCTCCGCCTGCGGCGGGCGGGCACGCATTCAGATACTGGAAGCTGGACGGAGTGAACCAGGATCCCGGCGACCTTGCGCTGGTGACGCCCAACATGGACACCCAGCATCTGGCCGTCGCCATCTACCAGCAGATTCCCGGCGACGCGGATGACGACGGCGACGTGGACGCCGAAGACGTTGCCGGATTTCAGCAATGTTTCAGCGGCGACTTCACTGAGCCTGGCTTCGATCCGCCGTCGTCGGAGTGCTCAGACTCGTTCGATAAGGAGCCGCCGGGCGGAGACGGAGACGTTGACCTGTTGGATTACGCGGGACTGTTTCAGGATTTTACCGGTCCTTTCTGATCTCCAGTCAGGAATGACCGTCTGAGCCAGGAAAACGGCATCGAAACGAATAGAGACTGTATGTTGTTCGTTGTGGCATTAATCGCAACGGCCGGCGAGTCGAGGTGCTGACCGCGGCACGGGGCGCGGTGGTCAGGATAGGTGAGTCTCGATTTTGAGACACACAATCGCTTGCGTTTCGAGCCGAGATGTCTCATAATGCTAGTAATCACATTTCGACGCGGACGGCACACGCATCGACGGAGGGGACGGACATGCGCATCCTTCCTTTTCTAACGGCTGCATTGTTTGGGGTCGTCGGGTTGTCGGTAGCTGTCGCCGATGTAGGCCCGGCTGACCGAACGGCGGACATGCCGGACAGTTGGCTGGTGCTCTACAACGTCAACGACAGCGAGAGCGTCCTCTGGGCCAATTGGTACCGGCAGGTGCGTTCGATCCCCCAGGAGAACATGCTCGGCCTGGACGCTTCCACGGAGGAGCACCTGCCGGATCTGGCGACGGCCCAGGCCCAGATCCTGGACCCGGTTCAGGGTTACCTGGATGCGAACCCGGACATCGAGCAGCGCATCATGGGGATCCTGGTGGGGTATCGGGTGCCGGGCAATTTCGGTCAACCTCCTCTGGTGCCCAACGTAGGGGGCTTCTCGGTCTGCAACGCCCTTCAGGACATGACCAACACGACACAGTGGGAGCAGAACCTGGACTGTCCGCACATGCTGTGGCCGTTCGGGGCGTTGCCTGTGGGGGGTCGGCTCACCAAGGCAACGATGATCCCGGGTCATTACATGACCGCGCGGATCGACGCCCCGACGGTGAGCAAGGCGCTGAACCTGACCTTGCGAGCGATGGACATCGAGAGCGCCGACGGGTTGTTCGTCGGCGAGATCGAGACCTGGTACGACTACCTCGATCCGGTCATGCCCGGCGGGGAATGGTATTGGCTCAAACGGGCTGTCCAGGATCAGAATCTCGCGGAGATCCCCTGGGGCGCGTTCGACGCGGACACGGATCAGACGCCCAACGACGCGTTCCGGTTTGGCACGCACGACATCAACAACTGGGACGATCCGCGGCTGTTCGGCTCGCCGAACGGCCCCCGGATTTTGGCCTTCAATCTCAACAGTTTCGGGGCGACGACGGTACGTTCGTGCCAGGCCGAGAATGGGCGGTACGTTCCCAACGCCCTGGAGGCCGGGTATGCCGCCGCAATCGGAGCCACCGGCGAACCGCAGTGTTGCGTCTGCCCGTTCCCGGACACGCTGCTGGCGGCCATGCGCGAGGGTTGGACGCTCGGAGAGGCCTTCTACCTGGCCAATCCCTACGACGACTGGATGTGGATCGTGGTGGGGGACCCGTTCCTGAGGCTCCCCGAGTGGTTCGTCGCCGAACCCACCACGATCGAGAGCGCCGCATCCTGCGCTGACCAGGGTGGAGTGGAGCACTGCCTGGATCTGGCGCTTGCCGGTCCGGTGACGGTCGAGCCGCGCATGGGCGGTGTCACCCGTCTGGTGCTGCACACCACCGACGCGGTCGCGGCGGATACGACCACGGCAACGGCCACCTGCACAGACAACGTGTACCCGGCCAGCACCATAACCGTCACCTCCGACGGGACGACGACGGTGACGGTTGACCTGGACGCCCTGCCGGACGCGGACTGCTGCACGATCGACTTCGAGGGTGGGGTGGCGGGCAGCGTGCGCGTCAGGACGTTGCTGGGCGACGTGGACGGCGACGGCTTCATCTCGACGGCCGACGTTTCATCGGCCAAACAGCGGCTTGGGGTCGTGGTGGACGGCTCGAACTTCCGCTTCGACGTCAATATAGACGGGAACGTCTCCACGGCGGACAACTCGGTCATCAAGCAGCGCCTGGGCCACGTCGCTCCTGCATGCCCCTAGTGCCGAGCGCGGCTATGGTTGTCCAGCCCGGGCGGATCACCCAGGCATGTGGTAATGCGCTTCAAGACGGGGAGGCCCAGCTATGGTGGGTTGTGTGGTTCCGCCGTCGGCGTCCGGGGTCTGGAGAGCAACGTTCTGGCGGCGCCCTCGATGCTGCGTAGCGGGCGGGCGGTGACAGTGGGTTCGGCCCAGGCCCCCTTCACCCGTATCTCGATCAACTCGCGGGCGGTACCTTCAAGGAACTCGGTCAACAACGGCACGGTGAGCCGGCGATTGGGGCTTACGGCCACCAGCCGCAGGTCCAACGCGGTGGGGTCCCGCTCGATCCGCCCGCCGCCGATCAAGGCCAGAGTCGGGTCCTGGATCAGGACGTCGTGCAGCTCGATGTTTCGCCCAAGGAGGAAGAACTCGGCCGTGGCTGTCTGTTGCGCCGATCGCGCCGGCCCGAGTTGATCCACTGCATCGAGAATGGACAGCATCAGCGGGAGTCGGAACAAGCGGGCATCCTCGATACGGACGCGCCCGCCGCCGCGGGTTCGAGCGGGCTCGCCGATCGCGCCGGTCAGGTAGAGGTGTGCGTCGGTGCGGCCGGATGGGGCGGTGGTAGGGGCCTGTGCTGAGCGACTTGCCATCGCGGACGCCGAGGCCGAATGATCCTGATCGTCGCCAGGGCTACCCGCATCAGCTTGGCCGGGCTGGGTTCCGGCCGGTGATCGGCTTAGCGCCTCCAGGTCGAGTCCGGCGAGAGTGGCGGCACAGGAGTACTCGGCGGGCTGCGTCGCGTAGTTCACTTCGACCTCGCCGACGACCGAGCCTCCGTAGGTTTCCCCGCGCAGGTCGCCGAGAACGAACTTCCGGTTGGAGGGCAGGTTGGCAATGCGGCCGGTGAGTTGCGTGACCCGGTGATCGTTCAGGTCCAGGTGATCGAGCCGGACGGACCCGGAGACGGACAGGTCGCTGCCCGCAGACGTTCCTGAGGATGCCCCGTCGAGCAGCAGGGTACCCGACACGTTGCGTACGCGGGCGCCCAGATCGAATCCTGCTTCGTGCAGGGTCAGGGCTCCCGCGAAATCCCATTCGGTCGGCCCGCCGGAAACCGGACGGCGGATGCCAAGATGGTGCAAAGCCAAGTCGAAGCGCCCCGCGGGACGGAGGTTGTTCCAACTGCGGCGGAACCTCCAGGGCAGCGCCTGGCGGAGTTGTTCGTTGAAGGGCATGTCCGTGACCGACAAGTCGAGCGTTGCGCCCAAGTGGTCGGCGTCACGGGCCACTTCGCCGCTCAGTGACAGGCCGGCCTGACCGCATCGGCCGGTCAGGTTGTCGAAGGTGGCGCGGTCAGCGTCCAAGGTGAGCGTCCCGCGGACGTCGCTGATGGCCAGTGGAAAAGCGTCGTGGTGCAGGTCAACGCCGCGGGCGGTCAGGGTGGTCCGCTGGTGGCCGCCTCGGTCTCCGCCGGCGGTCCATTCGGCGACGGTGACGCTGTCGAACGGGCCGGCGAGCGTGAGTTGTTCTAATGCGGGCCGGATCGTCTCGGGCAGCGCCTGTCGCAGCGCCGCGTCGAGAACGAGGTTGTTGCAGGCGACGGTCAGGCGGCCGTCGGGCGTCTGGGGACCGACGTCGAGGGAACCCTCCGCCAAGATCTGCGTGGGCCCGTGGTGTCCGGTTATACCGTTCAGCGTTATTCGGTCCGGTTGCAGTCGAATCCGCCCGGTGACGTCCTCGACGGGGATGGGCAGATGGTGATAGGCCAGGTCGGCCGCGTTCAGGGAGGCCACCAGGTCGTAGACGAGTGGGCCCCGGGCACGATCCAACGTCAGCGCGCCCGCCAGATCGAACGTGCCACGCGGATCGAACTGGGTCACCAGGGCGGCGGCGCTCCCGGGCAGGGCGCCTTTGAGTCGATCATCGAAGGCGATGTCGGCGGCCTCCAGCCGCAGGTCCAGGGCCTCAGTGCCGCGGTCGTCGAACCGGGCTGACCCGTTGACGGCGACGCGCCCCCGGCCGCTGTAGCCGGTCAGGTCGGCCACGCTCAAGACGTCGTGCTCGACTCGCAGAGTGCCGACGACCCGCTCGAACGGATAGGGGAAGCCCGTGAACTGGGCGGTCACCTCGTTCAGCCGGGCGTCAACGATGGTGTCCCAGGGCTCGCCCCTTTCCGGCGTGCCCTCGCTACGGGTCAGTCGGACGTCGATGTCGGTCGAGCCCATCGGATCGAACAGGTCCCAGATCTGCCGGTAGCGCGGGCTGAGCGCGTCGTGCAGCGGGCGGTCTGTGGGAATGTTCCGCCCGGTGATGTTGAGGTCGGTGGCGGCGAACCAACGAGGGCGGCTGAGGGTGCCGTTGACCGTAATCCGGCCGGCAGCATGGCTGCCGGTCAGGTCTTTCAGGAGAACTCCGTCAGGCCCGTATTCGACCGAGCCGCTGAGGTCGCGAACGCGGTAGGGAAACCGCCGGTAGGACGCGTCGCAGTCCAGGCCCTCGAGCGTCAGATGGCGCAGCTCGATCGCCGCGTCGGCCCCGGGTTGCCTGGCAACGGACATTTGCAGGTTCACCAGGCCATGGGGGTCGAAATCGTTATAGAAATGGCGTACCGGGCGCCAACGGTTTACGAAGGCCGCTTGTTGCGGGGCAGTGGGGTCGTCTCTGCGGGGCAGTTCGAGGCGCTCGACGGACACCTTCAGATCGAACCCGACGTCGGCGAGGCTGAAGGGTTCGGTTGGGCCGCGGAACAGTTGGGCCCGCAGTGTGCAGGCGCTGCCGCGGAAGCGTGCCGATAGAACCGCCGTGGCCGCGTCGGCCGTGACGTCCAGGCGGCCGTGGACACCGGTGAAACGCAGGTAGCGCTTGTCCGCCGGCAGGGATCGATCGGCGTCGTCGAGAGGCACGGCCAATGTCGCGTTGCGCAGTTCGATAGTCGCTTTGGGGTGGTCGGACGTTGGAGCATCGGCGACGGTCTGGGAGCGGCCTGTCGGGGAGGAAACGGGCGCGTCGACGTCGGAGTCCGGTGCCGCGGCGTCGCCGACGGATTCGGCGGTTCCGGCCGAAAGGTGGAAGTCCCGAATCCGCAACTCGCCGGTCAGCCCGAGCAGGTCGCACCACTGTTGGACGCCGGGGATGCCGGCGTCGGCGGCCAAGGCCACTCCCTCGACTCGAAGCCAGGGGAGGCCACCGTCGATGTCGGTGACCGTGCCGGTCCGTGGATTCAGCCGGAAGCGCCCCTGGGACCGTGTCGCGCCTCCTCCGGCCCAAGCCATTTCGTATATGCCGTGCCGGCCTGTTGTGGTGGCCAGGACATTCAGCGTCAGCTCCTCGATGGTCTCGAGTTCGTCCTGGTTGCGGCGGGTGATTCGGATTTTCGATTCGCGCAACCGGACGGTCGGAAGGGGGCCCATGGCGGGCGCAGAGCCGCGCCGAGGTTCGCGAAGAAGGCGCCAGAAGTCTTGCGCGTCAGTCTGGTTGTCGCGGTGAACGGTCAACGTGGGGGCCGTGGCGACGATCTCCTCGACCTCCAGCCGCCCCATCAGCGCGGGCGCGAGCCGGTATCGCAGACGGATGGAGGGGCAGGTAAACAGGGGGGGCGGCCGGCTGGTGTCCGAGGCTTCGGTGGCCGGTCGGCCGTTGCCGTCGGGGGCTTGAGCCTGCCGCCCGTTGCCCGGATCGATCGGCTTGGCGATGGACACGCCGGACAGACGGACACCGTCGAAGAGCGAGAACTCGGCCGATTGGACGGATACCGTTCCCCGGACCAGGCTCTGGAGGTAGTCGAGAGCCGCCAGGCGCACGCGTTCGGGGTCGGTGAAATGGCGATAGACGAAGATGCCGCTGACCAGTCCCAGTAGACCCAGGAGGCCCATGATCCGGCGCAGGCGGCTGTGATGGGCGTGCCGCCGCGTGCGTGGCGGCAAGACCCGGCGGGCGGTCATCGGCTTGCCTCCGGCATCGGGCTGGTCAGGCGCCGCCACAGGGTGACTGCCGCGAGCGCCGCCAGTACGGCCAGCGTCGGGACGGCACCGGCGCGATAACGCACGCTGCCGACGAACACGCTGTGCAGCGCGGAAAGATACAGGGCAGGCAGTAGCAGGCCGATCCAGGTGCCCGGCTGTTTGCGCAGAATCACCAGCCCGGCGATCGCCAGGGCGAGGAACGGAACCGACCACGCGGCGAAGATCAGCCTGATGGAGCGGGACCTCAACTCTTCGGCGTGCAGCACCGGGCTCCAGGTTCGGGCCAGCTTGATCCCGGCCAGCCGGATGATCCGTAGCGGGTCCTGCCGGATCGCACGGAAGGACTCGTCGAGGAAGTACTGGTTCCAGGCCAACTCGTCGAGCCCGGCGACGGCCGGCATGTTCTTGATGCGGCCGAGGTCGCTGGCCCCGGTGGCCTGGGGACCGACGCCGTCATAGAGGGATATACCGGCTCGATGGGTGAGCCAGCACCAGTGGCCCGTGACACGATGGTTTCGCGCTGCCCAGGGGACGAGCGAAGCGACGACCATGGCGGCGACGATCGCGCCTCCGACCCATCCCCTCCGGTCGAAGCCACGGCGCACCAGCAGGAACAGCGACCAGACGGCAACGAGACCGACGGCGGACGGGCGGACGTAGACGATCAGGGAGCAGAGGGCTCCGACCGCGATCCAGCGTCCGGTTGCGCCGGGTTCGCCTCGGCGCTGGAGGGGCCACCCGACCCACCACAGTGCGGCTATCGCGGCCACGTAGGGCGTTTCGGTTAGCAGCAGCGAAGACAGCCCGACGCACGACGGGTCGAGTGCCACCAGCAGACCAGCGACGAGTCCGACGGCAGACCCGGCGATCCTGGCACCGAGCAGGGCAGCGAACACGGCCGCGGCTGCTCCGATGAGCCACTGACACACTCTGGCACCGATCACCCCGGCGTCTGAACCTGCAAACAAGGACAACAGGGCCGGATACAGGGGCATGCGCGTCGCATGGAAGCCCAGCTCATCGGTCAACGGTTCGCCCTGCCACAGTGATCGGGCCATCAGCCAGTACTGTTGCTCGTCGGGGAATGTCAGTGCGGTGGCGTCGCCCGTTCGCCACATCTGCAAACTACCATAGGCAGCGCGCAGGAACAGGGCCACAAGAAAGACCAGCAACAGGCGGGAGGGCGCAAAGCGATCGCTTGGGGGGGGATGGCCGCCGCCGACGCGGGGAGCGAGCCCCCGGCCGTCGTCGGTCGCTCGGTGGCATGGCGTCAGGCAATCGGCCGGCCTCGGGATCACGGCGTCACCGGGCGGGCCTGGATCTGCAGCCCCTTGCGGCTTTGGGCGGTGAGCTTGACCCGCTCGTCGATGCGATGGCCGATGACCCAGATCGGCCCGAGTTGGTCGCACAGAATGGCCACGCGGCTCCGGGCTTCGGGGTCGACCTTGGCGTCGGTGAGGAACTCAGACACTTTTTTGGAACCCGGGGCGCCGAGCGGCCAGAAGCGATCCCCGGCCGAGCGTGTCCGTACCACCAACGGCGGGCGCACACAGTCGAAATCGACCCATTCCTCGAACCCTTCGGCGGTGGGCGCCTTGGCGCGGGGTGGAGTCTGCTGGGAAACGTGCTGGCGATGCAGCGACTGGGGCAGGGCCTTGGGGTCGATGGACTGGATGGAACAGGTGATTTCCATGCATCGGATGGGAAGCAAGGTCCGGCCGGGCACGTGGACGGCGATTTCGGCGGCGATGGTCTCCCTGGGTTGGTCGGTGGGCATGGAGAAAGTCAGGCGGTCGTAGCGTTTGGAGACGGTCATACCGCCGGGGAGATGGGTCTCCTTGCCACTGGCCGGGTCGCCCAGCAGGTCCAGGACGGCCACCATCTGGGCGAATCCGAGGTCCTGCTCGCCGATCTGAAAGGAGGTGACGGCCAGGCGGATCAGCTCCGCCTGAACGATGCGCGACTTTTTCTTCAGAGCGGCCGCGTTGAGGGTGAGTTCCTGATCGGTGCGGGCGATGACCAGGGTGGCGAACGTGCGGTGCATGGTCCGGCGGAAGTGGTCTTCAAGCCAGCGGGCCTGTTCTCCCAGGCGCAAGAGGGCCTCTCGGACCTGGGGGTTGACCTCGCTTTCCAACAGGGGCAACACGACGTTCCGGATTCGGTTGCGCATGGCGCCGAGTTCCTGGTTGGTCCGGTCCTCGCGGCAGGGGATGCCGCGTTCGCCGAGGTAGGCCAGCAGCGACCGTCGGTCGTGTCGCAACAGGGGTCGGACCAGGCGGATGTCGCCGCCCTCGTGCAGCAGGCGCACGCGGGGAATGCCAGCCAAGCCGCGCAGGCCGGTGCCGCGCGTTATGCGGTGCAGTATGGTCTCGGCGTCGTCATCGCGATGGTGCCCGACGGCCGCGGTCCGGGCGCCGATCTTCAGGCAGACGCGCTCCAGGAATTTGTAGCGCTCTCGCCGGGCTACCTCCTCGACGGAGCCTTCGCCTTCACCGGCCATCGCGCCCACGTCCAGTCGTTCGATCGTACAGGGCAGCCCATGGTTGTCCGCGGCGGCCTGCACGAAGGCGGCGTCCTGTTCGCTGTCGGCGCCGCGGAGCAGATGGTCCAGGTGGGCGATGTGGACCGAGAGGGAGAACCCACACTCCTTGTTCAGGTCTAACAGAGCGTGCAGCAGGGCCATCGAGTCGGGCCCGCCGGAGACTCCGACGACGAGGCTGGCGTCCTTGGGGAAGAGTCCTTCCGCGTCGATCTCTTCGGCCAGCTTCCTGATGAATCCGGCTGCGCTCATGATCCAGTCTACGCCCGGCAGGCGCCACAGGCAGCTACTTGCCGGTCAGGGTGCCCAGTTCCATCATGTCGGCGACTTCGCCCATCATCTCACTGAGCGTCGGGTGCGGGTGGATGGTGGCGGCCAGATCGGTGGCGACAGCGCCCATCTCCATGGCCAACACGCCTTCGGCGATCATCTCGCCGGCGTGGAGGCCGCACATCCCGACCCCCAGGATTCGGTGTGTCTGCGGGTCGAAGAGCATCTTGGTCACGCCTTCGCTGCGCCCGATCGAGACGGCCCGCCCCGAGGCGCCCCAGGGGATCTTCTTGACAACGACCTTGGTGCCGGCCGCTTTCGCCTCGGCTTCGGTCAGCCCGCACCAGGCGATCTCCGGATCGGTGAACACCACGGCGGGGATGGCCCGGGCGTCGAAGGTGTTGTCGTGCCCGGCGATGACGTCGGCACACACCTTGCCTTCGTGCGACGCCTTGTGGGCGAGCATCGGATTACCGACGACGTCGCCGATGGCGTAGATGCGGGGATCGTCGGTCTGGAGCCGCTGGTTCACCTTGATGAACCCGTGCGGGTCGGTTTTCACCTGCGTTTTAGCCAGTTGGAGTCCATCGGTGTTCGGCCGGCGCCCGACCGACACCAGGACGCGATCGAAGGTGTTGCGCTGGGGGAGGTTGTCCCCCTCGAAGGCGACCTCGACGCCGCCGCCGGCCTCTTTCATCGCGGTCACCCTGGTTTTGAGGCAGACCTGGGTCAGCACGTCCTTCAGGCGTCTGGCCAGCGGTCGGACGAGGTCGGCATCCACACCGGGCAGCAGGCCCGGCATCATCTCCACGACGGTGACCTCGCTGCCCAGGGCGGCGTAGACGCTGCCGAGTTCCAGGCCGATGTACCCGCCGCCGACGACCAGCAGATGCCCGGGCACGTCCTCCAGCTTCAGGGCACCGGTTGAATCCATCACCTGCGGGCTGTCGATCTCGATGCCCTTGAGGCGGATGGACTCGGAACCGGTGGCGATGATCGCGTGCTTGAACTTGATCCGGGCCGTCGCGCTGTCCTGGACGGCTACGTACCGGCTGTCCTCGAACCGCGCCCGCCCCCGGACGCGTTCCACGCCGAGGCGCTTGCACTGGCTGTCCAGGCCGGCGGCCAGCTTGGCGGTCACGCCCTCTTTCCACTGGCGGACCTTGTCGAGGTTCACCTTGGGTTTGCCCAGCTCGACACCGAACTGGGCGGCGTGCTCGGCCAACCCGGCCAGCTCCGCGACCCAGAGCAGGGTCTTGGACGGGATGCATCCCACGTGCAGGCAGACGCCGCCGAGGAACTCGGTGGCCTCGACGATCGTGGTCTGGACGCCCAACTGGGCGGCCCGGAACGCGGCCGTGTAGCCGCCCGGTCCGCCCCCGATCACCAGCAGGTCCGTCTCTTGTGTGAATTCGCCGACAACCATGTGCGTTCAACAGTCCGTGTCAAAGGGCGTGGCACCGGGCTGGCGGCGTTGTTGCGCACCGGTCGAAAACCGGCGCCACACTGATCTTGCCAAGCGTTACAACAGCAAACGGGCCGGGTTCTCCAGATAGCCGATCACCTCGCGCACGAATCTTGCGGCCGCTGCTCCGTCGGTGACCCGGTGGTCGAAGGACAGGCTCAAGGGCAGGATCCGCCGCGGCTCGATCCGTCCGTCGATCACGACGGGCTCCAAGCGCGAACGCCCGGTGCCCAGGATGGCCACCTCCGGGTAGTTGATGATGGGCGTCGAGTAGCGCCCGCCGAGTGCTCCGACATTGGTGATGGTGAACGTTCCACCGCGCAGGTCCTCGATGGCGAACTGGGTCAAGCGGACCTTGTCCGCCAACGCCATGGCCGCCTCGGCGACCTGGCGAACGTTCATTTGATCGACGTCGCGAATCACCGGCACGATTAAGCCGCGCTCGGTATCGACGGCCACGCCGATGCTGATGTATTCCTTGTAGATGATCTCGCCGGCCTCGGGGTCGAAGCTTGCGTTCAGTTCGGGGAACCGCTTGAGGGACTGCGCGACCGCCTTGATAACGAAGGGCATGAGGGTGAGCTTCAGGTCGGGCCGGTTGGGGTCGGCGAAGCCGCGTCGCAGGTGGTCCAACTCGGTGATATCCGCGTCGTCGCAGTGGGTGACGTGCGGGATGGTGTAGACGGACCGGGCCATCTGGGTGGCGATGGTCTTGCGGATCTGGGTGAGCGGGGCGCGGCGGACGGGACCCCACTTGTCGGAATCCTGCACGCCGGGCAGGACGGCCGGCAGGGGCATCGGCTCGTCCGGCGGCGCCTCGGCCGGCGTGGCCGGCGGCTTGGGGGCCTCGCCCCGGGCGGCGTTCTCGACGTCTTCGCGCAGGACGCGGCGCCCGGGTCCCGTGCCGCGCACGGTGCGCAGGTCCACGCCCAACTGGCGGGCGAGCTTGCGTACGGCCGGTGCGGCCGGAACGGGCTTGGTGTCTTCGGTTCTGGGCCGGGCAGGGTGCTCCGGCGGGGCGGCTGCTGTGGGCGCCGTAGTGGGCGCCGCCGGCGCGCCGGCCGGGGTGGGCTCCGCCTTTCCTGCTACCGCGGGAGCACCGGCATCGGCAAAGCTGACCATCACTTGGCCGACCTGCACCGTCTGGCCCTCTTCCACATGCACGTTTTCGACTAGCCCGGCGAAGGGCGAGGGGATCTCGACGGCAGCCTTGTCCGTCTCGACCTCCATCAAGGCCTGGTCCTCGGCCACCTCGTCGCCGGGTGTCACCAGGAGGCGGACGATCTGCGCCTCGCTGATGCCCTCTCCCAGATCAGGCAGCATGAATTTCCGGGCCATCGGTCTTGGGACCTCCCAGGTACAGCCGCGAGTCAGAAGTCCATTGCTTCGCGTGCGGCGTGGATGATCCGCTCGGCGTTGGGGAGGAACGCGCGCTCGCGAGCGAAGTAGGGAAAGTGTACGTCGTAACAGGTAACGCGTCGAATGGGTGCTTCGAGATACTCCAACGCAGACTCGGCGATCCGGGCCGCCACCTCCGCCCCGACGCCGCAGGTCCGCGGGCCCTCATGGACGATCACCGCCCGTCCCGTCTTGCGGATCGAGCCGGTGATGGTCTCGGTGTCCATGGGCGACAGGGTCAGCAGGTCGATCAGTTCGGCGCTGATGTCGTGGCGTTCGGCCAGCTCCTCGGCCGCCTCGATGGTGGGCCGCATCATCGCCCCGAAGGAGATCAGGGTGATATCGTTGCCCTCGGCGACGACCCGGGCCTTGCCGATCGGCAGGGTCTCGGGTTCGTCGGGCACCTCCTCCTTGAAGGCCCGGGCGACGGCCTTGGGTTCGTAGAACACGACGGGGTCAGGGTCGGCGATGGCGGCCGCCAGCAGGGCCCTGGCGTTTCGCGGGGTCGAGGGCATGACCATCTTGAGCCCGGGGGTGTGGGCGTAGAGGGCCTCGCGAGACTCGCTGTGGTGCTCGATGGCCCGGATGCCGCCGCCGGAGGGCATGCGAATGACCATGGGCATGGTGTAACGGCCTCGCGTCCGGTTGCGGAAGCGGCAGACGTGCCCCTCAATCTGGTGGAAGGCCTGATAGGCGAAGCCCGAGAACTGCATCTCGCAGACGGGTTTGAGGCCGTAGAGGCACATGCCCACGGCGCAGCCGACGATGGCCGCCTCCGCCAGCGGCGTGTCGATCACCCGGTCGGAGCCGAACTCGGCCAGCAGCCCTTCGGTGACGCGGAACACGCCCTCGTCCCGGCCGACGTCCTGGCCCAGGATGACGACGTCCCCGTCGTCGGTCAGGGCCTGGCGCAGAGCCAGGTTGAGCGCCTTGACCATGTTCAGCGATGCCATGCGTTCTCCTTGGGGTAGCGACTACGGCGCTACTGTCCCGCGCTGCGCCTCTCGCGTTCCAGGGCCGCGGCGAACTCGTCCCGCTGGCTGACCAGCTCGGGCGGCATCTCGGCATAGGTGAA
>DATKXO010000039.1:0-10093 GCA_035528995.1 Phycisphaerae bacterium
TGGCCGCGCTGGAGCGCGAACCGAGGATCGCCCAGAAGGCCCGCTTCGTGGGCATGCACGGCAGCGTCCGCAAGGGGTACGGCGGCAAGAACACGATCGACGCCGAGTACAACGTCAAGGCCAATGCCAAGGCGTGCCAGAAGGTCTTCACCGCGGCGTGGGAGATGACCATCACGCCGCTCGACACGTGCGGCCTGGTCCACCTGAGGGGCGAGAAGTTCAAGACGGTCCGCGACTCGACCGACCCCCTCGCGGCCGCGCTCATCGAGAACTACCGCCTCTGGGCCAAGAAGCAGCGCAAGGAAGACCTCGACGCCTCCAGCACCCTGTTCGACACGGTCGCGGTGTACCTGGCCTTCGCCGACGCCCTCTGCAAGATGGAGACCCTCGGCATCCGCGTGGCCGACGACGGCCGCACGCTCATCGACGAGAAGGCCAAGACGATGCGCGTGGCCACGGAGTGGAAAGACATGGCGGCGTTCGAGGACCTGCTCGTCAAGCGTCTGACGGGCCCCGCGCCGCAGCCGTAATCTGCCGACATCTCACGCGCAGCAACGAGGCCGACCCGGCCGCGCCGCCGGGTCGGCCTTCGCATTTCGCCGATGTGCCGCCCTATCGCCTGCGGCGCCGGCGGGCCGCAAGACCCGCCACACCCAGGCCCAGCAGGGCCAGTGTGGCCGGCTCGGGCGTGATGACGAACGCCAGGTTCAGCGGCTTCACCAGGTCGCCCATAGGCACCCCAAGCATGTTCCAGTTTGAGCCGGACGGCGGGATGGCGTCCTGGGGTAAGACCCCCCCCATGGTGGCATCGATCCAGACGGCGGCGTCGTTGAAGGGCATGTCGGTGGTCTTCCAGCCGTAGGCCCAGCCGACCATGGGGAGAAAAAGGTCGTCGAACATGACGATGCCGTCGCCGTTGAGGTCCGGCGTGTGGCTGACGCTGAGCCAGTAGATCTTGTCCACTTCCTGCTGGAAGGCGGTGGCCTCGTCGAAGAGGAAGTTGTACTGCCAGCACACGGTGTCGTCGCCGATGACGCGCTGCTGGTTCGGGTCGTAGAACTGTTCCAGCACGTTGGCGGCGTAGACCCGCTCGGCGGTCGGCTGGACGTACGCCTGCCATAACAGATTCCCCGGCATGCTGAAGCCGAGGGGGTTCTGGCTGGCGGGGACGTCGTCGTAGATGGCCAGGTTGAACATGGTGTTCGGCGGGGGCACGGGGCGAAAATCGTTGTTGTACGAACTCCAGACGTGGATGTCCGTAACCCGGCCGCTGCCCGTGCACCGCCAGTCGTCGGCCAGGATTTTGATGCCGGACCCTGCGGTGTCGCTGCTGTACAGGCCGTCGAGAACGTCGTAGCCGTTTTCCAGGTCGGGCAACTGGGGGTAGTGCATCTTGTGCGGATCGCCTATGTCCCAGTCGGCCCGGACCGCCGACACCAGCACCAACACGGCCAGACCAGCCACCATCCATCGAATCGTTCTTGCTGCTCTCATCGCTCTCCCTCCTTGTCTGTAACTTCCCCTTGCATCCGTCCTGCTCGAACGACAAGGGGGAAACCACTCCCGCTGAGCGGTTTGCCCCGTTGCGACTCGTGGTCGGCCGGTCGTCTATCCCCGCGACACGGGCCCGGCCAGTTTGCAGAACGGAAAGGTCCCCGCCCCCTAGCGGGGACCTTTCCCGCATCACTCACTTCACTTCCTGCGACGGCGAGCCACCAGGCCCGCGACACCCAACCCCAGCAGGGCCAGGGTGGCCGGCTCGGGCGTAATCACGAACGCCAGGTCAAACGGAGCGCCCGACGGGTCATGCAGCGGCCGCCAGACCATCGGGCCGCCGACCGCGGGCACGTCGCCCCACACGGCGGCATCTTCGAACTGCGGCGAGCCCGACGTCTTCCATCCCAGTTGCACCATCGTCCCGGGCTCGCCGGTGGCGACCAGCGAGAGGTCCAACCAGTAGATGGTGCCCTCCTCCTGGGTGTACGGGGCGCGGATTCCCGTGATGTTGGCCTGGAAGATCTGGTCATGGGTCTCGGGCTCGAACTCGTTGAGGTTCGGGTCGTACCAGCCCTGAGCGCCCATGCCCCAGTCGCGGACGACGAACTGGACGGGGTCGAAGTCGCGTTCCCACTCCACTGGCCCGGGCTGACTGAAATCGGGGCTCGTCACCCGGTCGTCCTTGTGGATACTGACGTGGATGCTCTCGATCTGGAACGGCATGTCATGGTTCGACGAGAACCAGAAGTGGATGTCCGACACCGCCCCCGTCTCGGTGCACTTCCAGTCGTCGGCCAGGACCTTCGGGGTGATGAAGTTGACGTCCCACCCCATGGGGTCGGGCAACTGCGGGAAGTGCATCTTAAAGGGGTCCGTCGTGTCCCAGTCGGCCCGGACCGCCGACACCAGCACCAACACGGCCACACCAGCCACCATCCATCGAATTGTTCTTGCTGCTCTCATCGCTCTCCCTCCTTGTCTGTAACTTCCCCTTGCATCGTCCTGCTCGAACATGGGGGAAACCACTCCCGCTGAGCGGTTTTTCCCCCCTTGCGACGCCTGGTCGCCCGTTCGTCCATCCCAGCGACACGGGCCCGACCAGTTGGCACGGCGGAAAGGCCCACGCCCCCCTAGGCGGGAGCCCCTCCCACATCACTCACTTCACTTCCTGCGACGGCGAACCACGAGACCCGCCACGCCCAGGCCCAGCAGGCCCAGTGTGGCCGGCTCGGGCACCGGCACGATCATCTTGTCGATGCTCACGAGGTACGTGTCGCCGCCGGCCAGATCGAAGTCCCACTGCAGCGCCCATGCGGCATTGCCGCCCGGGCCGTACGGCCCCGGGACATAGCCCAGGTCGGTCGGGTTGGCGTCGCCCAGTTCCGCCAACAGGCTGGTGGCGGAAGCGGCGGCATACTGGCTGGGCGGCGGCGTGACGACGGCCTCGCAGCGGATAAGGGCGTCTTCGCACCGGGCCGTGTTGTTCTCGCCGAGGATGGCCACCACGTCGTCGGTGAGCGTATTGTTGAGCGCCGGGTTGCAGAACTGATAGAAGTGGAAGCTCAAGGGCGCCGCGGCGGTGTTCTCGATGGCGATGCTCTCGACCAGGTCGGCCCGGCCGCTGCCGTCGGAACCGCCCGTCAGAACCACGTCGACCGTGATGGTGAAGCCGTCGCCGGTATACAAGAGGACGGCCCGCTCGGTGCCGGCGTCGAAGTCGCCACTGGTCAGGCTCATCTCGAGCGGCAGCGTGTTGACGCTCTCCTCGCCGTCCATGCCCTCGGTCCGGTACCAGAACCATTGCGAATTCACGTGGACGATGCCGTCTACCACCCAGGCCAGGAGTCCGTGCGTCGATGCCGGGTCGGTGTCGAGCGTGACGTAGGAGTTCCTGTCCGAGAGGCCAGCCATTTCGCCCGCCTCGGCCCGCGCCGGGATGACAAGCCCCGCCAGGACCAGCAGCACTGCCGATGTCGTGCGCACCATGGTTCCACCCTCCGTTCCGCAGTCCCTTTGCGTCTCCGGCGGCCGGTGTCCCTGCCGCCCACCTCGCCTGCCCCCACGGGGGGGTGCTACGGTCCGTCCGTCCGACACACACCTGATCACTTCCGGCGGCGGCGTGCCAGCAGCAGGGCCCCTGTCCCCAGGCCCATCAGGGCCAGCGTGGCCGGCTCGGGAACGGCCAGGAAGTTATCGGCCCAGGCCCGGTCGTACCCGCCCAGGCCAACGCCAACTCCGAGTTGGCCCCGCGGTATCTGGTCGCGGGAGTAGACGCTGTACGGGTCGGGGTTACCGTCGAAGTCCCGGTCGATGGCCACGAAGATCTCGTCGCCGATGACGGAGGTCGCGATCCGCGCCTCGGAGAAGTACGGAGCAAGGTCCTCCCAGTCGTCGTAGCCGCGCTCCATGTCGCCCCAGGGCTCCTGGCTGTTGTTGCCCATGTAGAAGTAGACCGTGTCGAAGAGCCCGTCGTAGTCCCAGTCCTGGATCTTGATGAAGATGTTGTGCTCGTTGTCGAGGTACAGGGAAACGAGGGCGACGTAGGTCGGTCGTATGGTCAGGTCGTACCGCACGGTGACCTCCAGGTACGGGTCGGTGGACTCGAACCCGTCGACGGTCATGAGCGCACAGTTGGGTCCGGCGGCGCTGCGGGCATGGCCGTCCTCGATCTGCCAGTCGGACCACTGCTCGGTCCAGAACTCGCCCATGTCGGTGCTGTCGGGGCGGTCGAAACCGTCCGCGAAGAAGGTGCCCCCCGGAATCGGCCCCGCCAGGAGGCCTCCGCCCCAAAGGGCCACCGCGACACCCACTACAACGCCCACGCCTTGGCCGAACCGTTTCATTTTTCGTTCCTTGTCACCGCCGGTGCCACCCATGATCGCTCCCCAGAAGGCGGAAAGGCCCCCGCCCTCTCGCGAGGGCCTTTCCCACGTCATACCCGATTACTTCTTCCTGCGGCGGCGCGCCACAAGGCCCACCGCACCGAAACCCAACAGAGCCAGCGTCGCCGGCTCGGGGGTGCTGAACTCCGCGATGTTGATATTCTCGAAAACGGGATAATAAATGAAGTCGTCCCCTCCCACGGTTTCCAGCGTCGCCGGCTCCCCGCCCTGGACGGCGTAGACCGCGACCTCAAACTCATAAGCCTCGCTCGGTGCAAGGTCCCCGGGCAGCGTCCACGACGTCTCGCCGATATCAATGAGGGGGGGGTTTTCGTACAGGTCGTCGCCCGCCCCCGGATCATACAGCAGCATCCCCAAGGCGTCGCCCGTCCCCGCATAAGCGGGCCAACTGAACGTCGGGGTCTGCCAGGGCACATCCGTGCGTCCGTGGAGCGACGAAAGATCAACGATTCCGCTCGGGGCCGTCGGGTTGTACGACACCGTGACCGAGTCGGCGCCACCGTTGAAGGAAAACAAGTAATCCCCCACCGGGTAATCCGCCCGCAAAGCGGCGAGCGTGGCGTACTGCGGGGTGCCGCCAGACAACCCCCAGCCCTCCCCGTCGAACCCAAGGGCAACGGGCGCCTTGCCGGGCGGCGTCACCGTGACACTGGTGATGCCCGTTCCGAAGACTGCCAGGTCCTCCATCCAGTACCGGCCGTACGACGGCGCGCCGCCGTTGAGATAGTCTTCGGCGGTGTTGATGACGATTTCCTCGATGTCCAGTCCATTTGTCCCAGTTGCATTTGCCACACTCGGAACCACCAGGCCCACCACCAGCGTGACGGCCAATACAGCAAGTGTCGTTCGCAGTTTCATCGTTTGTCTCCCTAGAGTCCTTTTCTCCCCGGGCCGCGCACGCGCGCGGCCTTCGTAGCAAGTTTGTGCGCCGGTTCCACCGCCTGCGGCGCCCCGCGAGTGTGTGCGAGGCAAGACGGCGGCCTTTGCTGCCGCACGGCACAGGCTGCCGCGCAGCGCTCTCACTATTCTTCACCAGATGAGGCGTCTCCCTACGCGTCGCCGAGCAGATCCCTGAGCAAGCGGTTCTCCCGCTTGGTTGCTTCGAGGTCGAAGACCAGGTACTTGACGGCCAGCTGTATCTGGTCGAGGCTGTCCTCGAGGGCCGCCATGTCGCGTTTCATCGTCGACCCGTAACCGGCACCCACCTGGGCCACGCTCCCCTCGTCCGCCTTGCCGATTGGCGGGAGACGGTGGACCTCCGACAGGAGTTGACCTACCTTTTCCCGAAGAGCGGATTCGTCCATCGCTTGTCTCCTTTCGCGCTACCCCTCGACAGCGTCGACACCGACGAACAGCGCGTCGACCGCGCCACGAGTCAGGCACGCACCACCCAGACGCAAAGGCGATGCCAATGCCAACGGCGGCAGGGAAGCGGCAGGCCATCGGCCTCTGCGTCACAGCAACGGGGGTCAGAGGTCGGCCTGGAACGAAGATGCGGACCGTATGGGATATGCGGCCCGTAACGAGGGGATGGCCCCAGGACAACACGCTGGAGGCTGCCACAATCTCGGCGCGACGCTAAGGCGTTTGGAGGAAGAGACTTACGCACTCACGGGAACGTGCGGCAGCGTCGCAACACAGACGCCAGATAACCCCACCCATGGCAGAATCGATATGGGCGCTCGGCGCGGCACAACCGGCGACACAACCCGAACAGACTGCATCTCTGCTACACGCCATACATACGTAATACGCGGAACCCGGGGCACCGACGCAGGGAGGAGGCCGGAGCAGCCCGTCAGTCGAAGCCCGCGAGAAGCCGCGTCACCAGGTCGGCCATCGTCAGCAGGTCCAGCGCGTTGTGGTGAAGGATGGTCTGAAGACACCTCAGGCTACGCGCCCGCCGGCCTGTGTCCTGGCTACGGTAGGCCCGTACGAACTCGTGATACGCGGCCGGAATCTCGTGCCCGGGGATGTCGCCCGCGCGGCGGCGTCCGCAGATGAACTGCTCGATCGTCTGGAGCCGGCAGTTGGGCAGGACCCGCCGCCATCGGCGCCGGGCCTCGAAGAGCAGGTCCACGTGCTCCGGCACCGCCGGGCAATGGAACAAGCCGCACGCCAGGCTCCGCGCCCCGACCGTGGGCATGTCAAACGTCTTGCCGTTGTAGGTGATCAGACAGGCCGTATCGGCCAACACCTCCCAGGCCGCCGCCAGAACCGCCCGCTCCTCGGAATAGTCCCTGGCCAGAAACTGCTCGATAAGCAACTCGCGGTCGCGGTACCGCAGCACGCCCACCAGGAAGATGGGCTCGCCGGCCAGGCCGCACGTCTCGATGTCGAGGTACGTGATGGCCGCCGGGTCGGTCAGGATAAGTGGGCGGACGGTCTCGTGAAGGTCCTCGGGCGCCACCGCCAGGCCTGCCCCATGGAAGACTCGCTGGTACCGGCCGAGAAGCGCGTCAGCCCCAGCCTCGTCATCGGCGCCGCCGGGCGGCACGGTGGGGACGAAATCCCCGGCCCTTCGACGAACCACGTAGAGGCTGGCGCCGGCCGCCCGGCGCTCCTCGCCCGGGATGACCTGGGCAAGGGTCGCAGCGCCCGGGCCGGTGTCCGTCTCCGGGGGACCCGCGCGCGGCAAACCGCTGTCCGGGGCGCTCGGCGGCGTCTCCTGCAGCCGTTTGCGGTTGAGTCGGCTGAGGCGTTCAAATAGTTCGCGCGGCAGGCCCACTGGCATCTCTCTTCAACAGACGCACACATTGTAGGGCCGCGCGGCGCGGAAAACAAACGGACACCGCCACGTCGGAGAAAAGAACCAGGGCGCCGCTATGACAGCAGCGCCCTGGGGTTGCCTCTTGCTATACCGGCTGGCGTGCGGTCTTCGCTTCCGCCGGCCGGTGCCGGTTGCCCGTCAGCGTCCTTGGTACCTCCACAGAGGATTCAGGTAATACAGTTCGTCGCCCGTCAGCGACTCGACGTGCCCATCGCAAAACATGACATTGGCCGTGCCCGTATGCCGCAGTGCCTGGTAAGCCATCCAGTCGGTGTAGTCGGCGCCAAACTTCCGCTGCCAGTCCTCGACGGCCCCCGGCTTGGTGGTGTCGATGAAGTACAGGTCCCAGGCGTCCTCGTCGACGCCGCCATTGAAGTCGGCCACCGTCTTCTGGCCACCGAAGTCGAGGATGAAGAAGAGTTTGGCGTCGAGGGTCGCGGCAAACGACCCGTCGGTCCTTTCGTAGGCGCCGCGGCTGATGGCATAGTCGCCCATCAGAAAAGGCACGGCCCGGCGCGGAACCCAGGCGGAGCCGTTCCAGACAAACCCGCCGGTGAGACTTCCGCTGCGCCCCCAGCCGCCATCGGACGCGTCCCCGTCCGTGGGCCGGTTCGGGTCGCCCGACCAGTTCTCGGGCGGCTGAAGCTCGATCGTCTCGCCGTAGTGCTCGGGCCAGTTCTTAATGATAACCTCACCACACATCTTGAAATCGAACATAAACCGTCCCGTAATCGACCACGAGTCTGCCCCCGAAGCCCTCTTCACCACCACCTTCGTCGGCTGCCCATCCGCATAGTGGATGTCGACTTCAAGGTCATCCTTGTTCGTGTTGCCTCTCGCGCAGTCGTCGAGGTAGTACGTCGTATAGGAGCCGTGATCCTCCTTCCGGACCCAAGCGTGCCCGCCCAACGGGATGCTCCAGATGAACTCTCCGTACTCATGCGTCCACGACTCGCAGCCCGGTTCCGTGCCCGTGGCCCCCTGCTGAAGGTAAACGTCGAACTCGAAGGCGGCTTCGATCTCATCGCTCTTCGGGTACCATGCGCCCGACCCGTCGTCGCCGGATCCTGACCCGTCGCCGCCGGAGCCGCCGTCGCTGCCCGATCCCCCGCCGGAGCCCGAACCGCCGCCCGACGAGCCGTCGCTCGCGTGGCCGCTATACCCCCACGAGGCCCGGGTCTGGCACTGGAAGATGCCCTTGTCCCACTCGACGTACGGCAACAGTTCGCCGTTCCAGGACGACCCCATCAGCAGCTGATCGCCGCGCTCGCTCCGCCACAGGGCCTGCGCCTGGAAGATGCGGAGCAGGTTCGTCTTGCACCGCGTCATCTGTGCCGTCTCCCACGCCGCGGTCAGCCCCGGCACCAGCAGCGCCATCAGGAGGCCGATGATGGTGACCACCACCATGAGTTCGATCAGCGTGAACGCGCTCACCTTCACGCCCAGCCGCTTGCCGTTTCCCGAGATCGCTAACATGGCTTCTCTCCTTTGCCTGGCACGACCCCTGCACCCACCCGCCATCCGGGACTCCGCCTTCCACGCACCCCCGCTCATGCCCGCAGACTCCGACGGAACAGCCACCGACGGGCTACTGGCCGCGCGCCTTCATCCCCTTCCGACGCGCATTCTGGACGTCCGTCGCCGCCGTAATGGCGCGGGCACGGACCCGACGCAGCACCTTCTCTCGCTCGGCCTGCGGCGCGCCCGGTTTGTAGCCGAACTTCAGGCCGATCAGATGTTCAATCGACCCCACCGCCCTCGCCTGGACGATCGGGTCTGTCTCGTTCTCGGCCACATCGACCAGCAAGGCCACGTCCACCAGAGACCCCAACCAGCCAATGCTTGTCGCCGCCGCCGCCCGGACCTCCGGGTCCGGGTCCATCTTGATCACCTGGCGAAGGACAGGCAGCGGCTCGGTCCCGCCCTGCCGGCCTAGTTGGATGACGGCTTCCTGGCGCACGGCTGCCCGCTTCTCGTTGGCGCCCGAGGCCACCTCTTTCAGGATCTCGACCGACCGCGATGCCCGCATGCTACCGAGGCTGCGCACGGCCTCCGCCGCAACCATCGTATCCTCAGTCCGCACCACTTTGGCCACCCTCTCGGCTACCGTATTGCCGCCCTTCCTCGTAACCTGCCTCAGGCCCTGGATGCGTTCCTTCCTGTCCGAGGACTCGAGTTTATCGCTCCCGTCCCCACACCCCGTCAGACACCAACCGACGAGGCACGCGAGACTCGCAACCCGCAGCACGGCCATCGACTTCATCTTCTTCCTCCTCCGCACGGCCGGTTAAGCCATCTCATTGACTCGGAGCGTTGGCGGACTCCGACCCCCGCCGATTTCATTCTAGGGCCCCCTCCGTGCGTGTCTAGGGCCATTCTGCACGCCCCATCAACCCGACTGCCAAATCACCCCTAATCCAGGCCCAGCGGCACCCCGACAACCGCAGAATCCTCTAGAAAACTTGTCGCAGGACACCTGGTAAACATGAATCGGCAACCTCTCCAAAACGGCCGCCAAGCCGCCGCGTCCCCTCTTGTTTGGTCAAAAACGCCATTTCTGAACCCGCGATTCTTTCTGATTTTCCTTCCGCCAAACCTGCACCTCGACTTCTCTCGCCTCATCCTCGCCAAGTCCGCGCCACCCCTGCCCTATCCACAGGACTTGGCCCTACGACGCTACCTGCCTGCCCAACGGCGCCAGCCGGTCTGCCGATGCCCCAGGCATCCTGCTGATACATAGCGAGGCGACTTACGAGAACCAGCAACACGGAAGGTCATGGAAAAAGGGCTAGAGCAGTTCACGTTTGGATGTAGCGTGTGCCGATAAGAGTAGGCATGGAAACCTACTCGATAGATCTGCGGGAGCGTGTGGTGCGGGCGTGCGATGAGAGCGTGCACACGCACGAGGCGATCGCCGCGACGT
>DATKXO010000040.1:0-47410 GCA_035528995.1 Phycisphaerae bacterium
GGTCATGATCTACCATATGCTGCGCGACGCTGTCGATTACCGCGAGCTCGGACACGACTACCTCGACAAACTCCACCCGCAACGACTCACGAACTATCTGGTCAAACGTCTCGAATCCCTGGGACATACGGTCACTTTGACCCCGAACCAACAGGCAGCGTAGGGGCATTTTCAAAGCAGGGGGGCGAGAGCGCGGAGAACGGCCACGAGACCAGGGGGCGAGCTTCGGGCGCGTGTTGGCTGGTGCTTCAGGCTCCGTTCTCGGTCGCGTTTAGTGCCTATTGCCTTCGTTCCGCAATCCGCGATCACTCTGCGAGCTTGTTGAGGCTCTTGCGGTGGCGGGTGGCGATGCGCTCGCAGGCGGGGCGGGCGGTGGCGTCGTCGGCGTGGCGGAGCGGCTGGAGGATCAGGCGATCGCCGTCGGTGGTGACCTCCAACGGCGTGTCGGTGGTGATGCGAAGCAGGTCCAGGACGGGCTTGTCGATGATGATGCCCAGGCTGGAGCCGATTTTGGTCAGTTTCTTCTGCATGGCGGTGCTCCTGGCAGCTTCATAGATAGTATAACGCGTGTAAAGCCAGAGTCAGGGCTGGACACGGGCGTCGGTCATCAGGCGTCCGGCATCGCCCGCGGCCGGAGGTCCGGGCCGACCGTTACGTGCACGTCTGCCCCAAGATGGTCCGGGTTGTGGGCCTCACCACACTGACCGGCGCGCAGTGCGTCACCGTGCGCCGCCGCGCCCGGCCGACGCAGCCGGAGCCGACGCAGTTCACGTATGACACGGTGCTGGTACCGGGCCAGGGATCGTTCTCGGCGTGGGCAAGGTGGTGGAACACTGCTGTCAAAAGGGGTAGAAACACCGAAGTGCACAATGTGTCAGTAGGTGATTAAACGGCACATTGCATTCGTCGATGCATTGACGCAGAACGCCTGGTGACCGAGAATACCCGTTCAGGAAGGAGTTGCTGGCCGGCATTCGGAGTTCGTGTATCGCTTGGTGACATGGCTAGGGTGACCTCGGGGCGGAACGATGGTTTATCGATTGGCGTATATGCCGAGGCCAGTCGCCACGCGGAGTTACTGACATGGACACCAATCGCAGTGCGTACACCGAGCGGGGTCTTGCCGTAATCCACGCATGAACGCTTTCGCCAACTTTACCGATAGACTGGAGGGCAAGGTTCGTCAGCAGCTTGCCGCGCGACGGGTGGGATTCCTCCTGGGCGCTGGTGCGTCGTTCCTGAATGGCGACGGTTATCCATTGGCAACGCAGTTGTGGGAACGCATCGCAGCGCACGTCCCGGGGTCCGAGCGTGCGGACATCCAGGCCAAGCTCGACGAAGGGGCCGATGGTATCGAACAGGCACTCGACCTTCTGGATCGCGGCGGAGTGGAAGACATGCCGCATAGGCACAGCGTCGCCGAAGCTATTGGCCGCCATTTCTCTCAGCTTCGACCACCCCTCGATACGCATGGGGAGTTTCTGGTTCGGTTGGCCAGGCGCACCGATCTCGCCGTTCCTGTTTTCTGCCTGAACTACGACCCTCTCCTCGAACGAGCAGCCGAGCACCGCAGACTGCGGCTAGTGGATGGCTTCATCGGAGCGGAGCACGCCTATTTCGACTCAGCGGTGTTCCAGGGGCAGACCGGCACGATTCAACGGGGGCGCCGGTATCAACAGGTGCACTGGGTTACCGGCGACGTTCACTTGTTCAAGCTGCATGGATCGCTCGGCTGGTACGAGTGTCCGACGAGCGGCGTTCGTCGGTGCGGCTTTGCACTCAAGATCCCGGCGAAGACGAAACGCCTCATGGTGCCCCCCCAATACCGCAAGGCGACTGACACTACCGTGCCTCCGTATGCGGCGTTGTGGTCGGAGTTCCGCCGGCTCGTTCGCCACGGACCAGGGCCGCTAAACCGCTTGGCGTGCATCGGTTACGGCATGCGCGATGAGCACGTCAACGCGGTGATCGAGAACGGCCTTGCTCGCGGCGACTTCACCCTCATGATCTTCGTCAAGACCCTGGTCGGCGACGTGTTTGACCGCTGGTCCGCGAGACAGAATGTCATCGTCGTGACCGAGAACCGGTGCTCGTTGTACGGCGAGAGCGGTCCTGGTCATCCTGATTTGTGGAGCTTCGAGCGACTGAGTTGCGAGGTATAGACCCATGACAGAGGAATCACCCACTCTCATCGGCCACATCATCGACGTCCGTGGCAGCGTACTGACTGCGTCGCTCGTGGAAGACGACCAGGGGCAGGCGCCAACGGTTACGATCGGTGATGAGGACATTTTGGTCGGGCAGCTCGGCGCCTACGTTGCGGTTCGTCAGGGCGATGTCAGACTGCTCGCACTCGTGAGTCGGATGACGGAACAGGAGAAGCTGGCGCCGCTGGCGCCCGGCGAGACCGGCGTCGATGCGGTGCGACTCTCGTTTGCCCAACGGGTCGTTCAACTTGTCCCCGTGGGCACGCTGGGCTCGGAGGGCGAGTTTGAACGGGGCGTGAGCACCTATCCGACGACCGGGGCGGAGGTTCACGCCGTCGGTACGGCCGACATCGAGAAAATGTTTTCCAGGTACCGTTCCAGAGGATACGAAGTCGGGACCCTATCGTCCCATCCGACACTCGGTGTTTGTCTCGATCCGAGCTCACTCTTCGCCCGCCACTTCGCCATCTTGGGCCAGACGGGAGCAGGGAAGTCCTGGACGGTGGCGACCCTTGTGCAGCGGGCGGTAGCGGTCATGCCGCGGGCCCACATCATTGTCTTAGACCTGCACGGTGAATACTGCTGGACCGGCAAGGATGGAAAGAGAAACGCGGCGTTCGGTGATGACATCTTCAGGTACGTCGATGCCCGCGAACTTGAGATTCCGTACTGGCTGATGACCTATGCAGAGTTGTGCGATCTTCTGATCGATCAAACCGACTATAGTGCCCACAACCAGACTGCTGTCTTTCGCGAGGCCTTGAACGCGCTCCGAACGGAGGAGGGCACGAGGCTCGAGCTCGAGCGCGCCACGCTCGATACGCCGATCTTCTTCGACCTCATGCGACTTCGTGCGATGATTGAGGAAAAGAACGCCAAGATCCCAGGCGACAAAGGAAAACTCAAAATCGGGCCGCTCACCGGTTCGTTCGACAACTTCCTGATGCGGCTGGACAGCCGCCTCAACGATGTGCGCTATGACTTTCTGCTCAAGCCGAAGGTGCGGAACTCTTCGGATACGCTCGCCAGTTTGCTCCGCGACTTCGTCGGGCTCGGCAAGCCCAAGCGTCCGGTTACGGTGATCGACCTCAGTTCTGTCCCCTTCGACGTTCGCCCGACGGTCTCCGCCCAGATCGGGCGGATCGCCTTCGAGTTCAACTACTGGAACCCGCAGTTCCGCGAGTTCCCGATTCTGTTGATCTGCGAGGAAGCGCATGCGTACATCCCCCGAGCGTCCGTAGCACAGTTTGCTGGCTCGCGCAAGTCGATGGAGCGTATCGCCAAAGAGGGGCGCAAGTACGGCGTCGGCCTCGGAGTGGTCAGCCAACGCCCCCACGAAGTGTCCGAGACGGTGCTTGCCCAGTGCGGGACCTTTCTGTGCCTTCGGCTCACCAATCCGGACGATCAGGCCTACGTGCGCAACCTCGTTCCCGAGGCAGAGCGCGACCTTGTCGACATTCTCGCTGGCCTCGGGCGCGGAGAGGCGATGGCACTGGGCGAGGGCGTGCCACTTCCGACTCGTCTGCGCTTCACCAAGCCCGAGCCCGCGCCAAGCAGCGACGACGTGGACTTCTATACCCAATGGAGAGAAGGCCCGAAGGACCTTGATGTCGACAAGATCGTCGACCGGTGGCGCCGCCAGGAGCGATGACTTCAGAATGAGGCTCAACGGCGAGCATGCCCCAAGGGTCGAACAGCATCCAGCGAACGACGGGGCACCGTGAGTACAAGGAGGATTCCCGTGAGTTCGGTACCGTCGTATCTGGTCTTCGACTTCGAGACGAGCGGGTTGGAGCCCCAGCGCGATCGGATCATTCAGGTTGGCCTGTGCAGCGTGGTAAACGGTGCGGTGACCAATCGACGCGGGTGGCTCGTCCGGCAGAACGTCGCTATTCACCCCGAAGCAACTCAAAGGCACGGGCTCACGATGGCGGACCTTGAGGCGGGCGGGATTGCGCCACGCGAGAGCCTGGTCGCACTCCTTGATGCCATGCGGGAGGCGCCGACCTGCATGGGCCACAACATCCACCGGTTCGACATTCCTTTCCTCCGCGCGGAGTGTCGACGGTTCGATGTGCGGCCGCCGCACTGCACCGACTTCATCGACACGGCTGCACTCTTCAAGGGCTGGAAACTCGGGGAGCGGAAGGGGCCGGGCGAGACTTTCGAGGACTACGCGGACCGGGTGTTGTCCAGACGTGTCGCCGGGCTGCGCTATGCGATTCCCACCTGCGTCACGGAGCTGCGCATTACAGAGGACACCTCCAGGCTGCATGACGCCAGCCACGATGCCTACGTCACGCATCTCATCTTCCAAGCCCTGCGGCGGATTCTGTAGCAAGGGATGTCGCATGCCCAGGACGGGCGGGCCCCATCACAGCCATGTGGGGCGGGTTATCGACCCGACACGACGCTTTCGAGGGCGTGATGACCCGCGAGGACCGCACGAAGGGCTTCTTCGTGGCCTTCGACTACACGTCCGACGCCCTCCGCGAGATCGACGCCTTCTTCCGCAAGAGCGGCAAGGCCATCATCGCCCTCGCCGTCCGCGAGATTCTGGACGAGGAAATCGCCGGGAAGTTGGCTTGACGCGGTTATGTGGCTGGCGGCGGGGCGGTTGGGGGGATGCAGGCGAAGCGGGTTTGGAAGCGGGGGCGGAAGGTTTGTCGGGGCGCGCCGGTTGGCGGGGAGTTGGGCGGCGGGGCGCTGCTGAACGTTCCCACGCTGGGGCGGCCGGTGGTCGGATCGACCGTGATGGTGAGGGTCAGGGTGCCGGATTGCAGGGTGATCTCGGCGGCCGACGGCTGATCGAGGCGGCCTTTGGCGCCGAAGCCGAGACGGTCGTTGGCGCCGAAGGCGAGGCGGCGGTCGGCGCCGAAGCCGAGCCGGTCGTCGGCGCTGAAGCCGAGGGGGCCGTCGGCGCCGAAGGTGAGGCGGGCGTCGGCGCTGAAGCCGAGTTGGTCGTTGCCGTCGAGCGAATAGCCCTGGATGGTCACGCCGGCTAGCTCAAGCGCTCGACCGATGCCGTACTGCGTGACGTAGGGCTTTCCGTCGGCCGGATTGGTGATGGGCGTGGTGGGGTGGGAGGCCCGGGCGATGGTGTAGGCGTTGTTGGGCCGGTCGAAGACGACGACGCAGGGGTCGTCGGGCCTGGCCAGGGACTCGACCCGTGCGAAGCCCAGGTCGGCCACGAGCAACCGGGCGGCGGTCTTGAGGCGGGTGGTGTGGGCTTCGCTCAGCATGGGCAGCGTGACCATGGCGGCGATGCCGATCACGATGACGACGATGAGGACCTCGACGAGCGTGAAGCCGTGCGTCGGCGGTCGGCGCCGCTGAGGTGGGGAGTCGTTAATCATCGGGTGATACCGTTTACCGTTCGTTCATGCCGACTGCGTGTCCCGCGATTCGGCGTGTCCGGGGCGACAAAGGCCGCGCGAACTCCCGACGCCGTCGGGACGGGTTCCGTTCGCGGCTCGCTAGCCGGCAGACCAAGGCCGCGCGAACTGAAGTTCGCGGCTCGCGAATCGGCAGACACAGACCGCGCGAACTGAAGTTCGCGGCTCGCAAAGTGCATATCGACGAGCCCCCGACTCGACGCGAGTGAACCGCTGGGATTCCGCCCGGCCCGTGTCCCATAACGACTGTAGGCGCGCTTGGCCCAATGGTCACGTTGGATACGCACGTGGGCGAAGCCGGCGGCGGGCGGGCTGCCCTGGGCGAGGGCTACCAGCCATAACGGCCGGCGAGGACGCCGGCCGCTACCCTGCCAAACGGCCTGTGCAGCGAACTGCTACGGAGCGACGTCACGGCGCCAGGTGCCGGCCACGGGTACCATGGCGGTGCCGTTGGTGAAGCCCGGGGGTGGGTTGTTGAGGCAGGTCGGGTCGTAGGTCAGATTGAGGAGCTGGATCGCCTCAAACGTATTGCCGGTCACCACAACGCCGTCGAAGGCCGGGGCGACGGAACTGGTCACGTCATCGGAGACGTAGACCAGGCCTTTGACCAGGGTGGGGTACACGTCGTCGGTGGCGGCGTCTTCCTGGCCTTTGTAGGGCGTGCCGGGTGGGTTGAAGTTGATGCCCTGGAACAGCTCGTCGAGGGGCTCATCGGCTTTGAAACGGAAGCTGAAGACACCGTCCACCAACAGGGCCGGGTAATTCGCGACGGCCGGTTCCCAGTTCAACTGGCCGGCGAGTCTGCTGTCCGATCCGGTGTTGAGCAGGACCAGGGTGCCGACGATCCGGCAGTCGCGGACGATGATGTCGTTGCCCTGGCAGTCGATGACGTAGATGCCTTGCACGTTGGTGCGGTTGTCCCCGAAGGGGTTGCTGGCGGGGCTGAGGACCACGTGCTTGATGGAGCGTCCGTCAGAGGCCGTCGGGAGAGCCGCGTAGGCGATGGCGGTGCCCTGGGCGATGTAGTAGTCGAAGACGGTCTCCGGGTCCGGCATCTCTCGGGGTGTGATGCCGGTGGTCTGTGAGCCGTCGAAGTCGGAGCCGTCGATCTGATTGACCGCTTCCACATTGGCGCTGATGGTGGAGCCCGAAGCGCTGACGGAGTTGTTGGCGCTGATGGTCTGGTCGCACTTGACCGTGGCCGCGTCGAAGGCGAGGTCGTTCCCGGCGTGGAGGGCGACCTGGAGACAGGTCAGGCCGGCGCCGGTGGGGGCCAGCATCAGGCTGTAGGCCCGGACGGCCTGGCCGACCTGACCGATTCCATAGATGCGTACCGGGTCGCTGTTGTCGTCGGCCAGGTTGCCGTCGTCTTCGTCGACGAACAGGCAGCGAAGCGAGCCTCCGCCGAGGGTAAGTTTGTGGGCCATCTCACCGCTGGCGTACTTGGTCCTCCAGGTCGGGTCGCCGTCGACGGTCTCCGTGACGACGACGACGAGGGCGTATTCGACGGCCGAGAACGCCAGCACGCCGGCCTCCATCCAATCGTTGGAGGAGGAGCGTTCCCGGAGCTGGATTCGGCAGATGGCGGCGGTGGACAGGCCGATGACCGCGACCATCATCGCGCCGCCGAGGGCGAGGAAGTAGGTTGAGGCGCGGCGATGGGGGCGGTGGCGGCTCGGTCTGGCTGATTCGTCCTTCATGGCGTGTTCACCATCTGTGTCCTATCGGTCGCCTTGGCGGGCTATGGCTGCTCCTGTGCGAGGACCAGGTTGAGCAGATTGGTGCTTGACGCGGCCGGCTGGGCGCTTGCTCCGATCTGCAGCTTGACGCCGGCCCAGGTGACGTACGTGGTGGCCGACAGGGGAACCTGGTCGTAGGTGCTCCAACGGCAACGCACGGCCGTCAGCGCGGTCGCCCGGCCGCGTTTGTCGGTCACGGTCACGGTGATGGCCTTGAGCCCTTCGTCCCGCGAGAAGTCGGGTGCCAGCGACGAGCATTTGACCAGGGTGACGTTGGCTTTGCGCGTCCAGCCGGCGTAGTCGGTCAGCGGGACGCCGGTCTTGGATTGGGGGGGTGAGGCCGACCACGTCTTGTAGTCGTCCACGTCGTCAAACGCGGTACGGGTTCCGTCGGCCTCGCCGGTCTCGGGTCCGAAAACGGGCGTCTCGGGAGTTTGCGGCTTGGGGATCTCGATGACCTTGCCGCTTGGGGTCTCGATCGTCTGGGCGCCGGCGGCCTTGGACTCCTCGTAGGGGCACTGAAGGATCTCGCTCAGCAGGTCCAGGGCCAGGGCCTGGCCTCGGGCCTGTTCCATGCGGATCTGTCGGGCGTGGGCGGCCGTGCCCAGCATGCCCAGCGAGGCGACCAGCATCACACCCACGATTACGATGGATATGGCGGCCTCGACCAGGGTGAAGCCGGGTCGGCGTCGGTGAAGGCGCACGATGGTGCGGCTGGGTGTGCGCCCTGACGTGGAATCAACTGATGTCGCTATTTGCATGTCTTCTTCGCCAAATTGCACGCCCCCGAACAACATTGGCTGTTCATGGTGCACGGGCCGCCCTTGGGCACGCAGGCCGAGCAGGCCGGGTCGGCGGGGCAGTTGATGTCGTCGCAGTCGGTGGTTCCGTCGCAGTCGTTGTCCAGGCCGTCGTCGCAGGTCACGTTGGGTTCCTCGAAGTCCGCCGGCGCGCCGCAGTCGGCCGGGCAGGTGCATGCGTCCTCGCCGGCGTCGCAGGTGGTGTCGCCGCAGACCGCAGGGGCCGGACCGCCCTCTTCCATGCCCGCGGCCCATTCGATGGCCCGCTGCATGATGGTCCTGGCGTCGGCGTTCAGGGCGTTGAAGTCGAAGTCCTCTGCCCCCCAGGGCATCTGCACGCGGCGAGCGGGGGTCAATCCGCCGCCGTACATCACCCACCCGGTTTCCAGCAGGACCAGCGAGGGGTAGAGGTTCACGCCCCCTGTCTGGGTGTAGATGATGGGGTTGTACTGTGGCGGAGCGAAGCCCTTGAGCGTGTAGGCCGGCTGGCTCGAGGAAAACAGGGTGAGAAACCCGATCGCGTAGCCGGAGGTGATGTAATGCGTGTCATCGTTCACGTAGACGCGAACGTCGGTGACCGCGGTCGTGTCTGAGGAAAAGCCGAAGGCAGCGACCAGCTCCTGGTCCTCGTTGACGACTCCGATGGGCGCGTTACGCAGCTTAGTCGCCAGTTGGGCTGCGTCGATCTGCTCGGAGACGTAGGCGGCGTCGGCGTCGGCGACGGCCGCATCGAAGTCTTCCTGCCAGGCGGACGCGGCGATCAACTGAACGCCGAAGCCCCAGGACTCGATGAGGGCCTGGCGGGCAGCCTCCTGGACGGTGGGGGCGGCGTCATCGGTGACCACCAGAAGAACGACGGCGCCCTTGGGGCACTCGACGCTGGCGCAAGCCGTGCCCGGCCCCTGGGCGGCGCCCTCGGCGGCCTGACAAGCGGCCAGCGGCACGTCCTGGCACGAACCGTCGCCCAGGCAGCAAGCCTGCGGCGAGGGCAGGACGGTCCGCTTGAGTTCACGCAGGTCGAAGGCGTGGACGTTCTCGGCCACGTTGACCGGCGAGCCGCCGTCGTACTCGAGCGTGAGGGGATCGCCCGGCGTGCCGGACCAGGCGTAGCGGAGCGTCTCGGGCAGGCCGTCGCCGTCGCGGCAGGGGACGGTGAAGGCGGCCGAGGTGTCAGTGAACTCACTGAGGGTCAGGGCCTCGTTGAGGTCGGTGATGATGCGGTTGACGACGTCCGCGGCTTCGGACGTCTGGGTGGGTGGGCTGGCCCGGTCGTCGGCGGCCCGCGTGGCGATCACCATGGACGAGGCCACACCGCCCATGACGATGACCATGATGGCCATGCTGGTGACCAACTCGATCAGGGTCAGGCCGGCGTGCCGGGGCCCGGTGAGCGGTGTCGCCTTATTGCGGACTAAGGACATGGGGGCTCCGTGCTCAGTCCACCGTGGCTTTGCCGGTGTCCGGGTCGAGGGTGACGGTCTTTTGCCAGGCCCCTGCCTTTATGACGACCTGGCCGCCGGAATCCGGCGTCCCGTGGAAATCGAAGACGACCTCGTCATCTCCGCCGAAGTCGGCCGACACGAGCCCGGCCAGATAGGGCTCGGCCGAGAGGTCCACCTTGTAGGCGCTGGCGGCGCGATCGAGGTGCTGGACGCCGGCCATTACGTAGGAGTCCGATCCCAGATCGAACTTGACCATCTGACTTGTGCTGCGGGTGATGGCCTGGCTACGGGCCAGGGCCAGGTCGGCGGCGATTCGTTTGGCGGCGCCCTCGGCCCGCTGCCGTGCGATCGAGTTGGCGAAGCGTGGCGCGGCGATGGCGGCGACGACGCCGATGATGGACACAACGATGACCAGCTCGATCAGGCTGAAGGCCTGCGCGATGCCGCCCCGACAGCGTGCTTGTGGTGTACCCACCATACGAGTTGACGCCAGCGCCGGTTCCCGTGCCGGTGGCCGATCCCGACCCCGGCTGCCCTCACGACCCAACGGATTGAAGCTGTATTGGAGTATCGGCGTGGCGAGATCAGCACTGTGGCAAGTGCGGTTGGGTAAGGAGCTTTCTTAAGGGCCAATAACAGATGACACACGGCCCCCGACAATTGGGCGCTGCGGATCGACGTTCTCTCTGGGAGAGGCGCCGTGACCGAATGTCGGTTTTCAACTCGGACCTGGTCACGGCACCCGAGGTGGGCCGTCACTTCCGGCCGTGGCACTGCTTGAACTTCTTTCCGCTGCCGCAGGGGCAGGGATCGTTTCGGCCGACCTTGGGCTGGTCGCGACGGATGGTCTCGACCTTCTGGCCGGCTCCCTGGGCCTGCATGGCGGCCTGATAGTCGGCGCTGGCCCCGGTGAAGCCGGCGCCGGTGGCGTCGGCGTGCATGGCCTGCATGGGCGATGCGGGGCGGCGTTCGGCCTCCGGGGGGGCGCCCGGCGTGGCGTGGACCTTGAGGATCAGGTCGACGATCCTGGCCCGCAGCCGGGACCACATTTCGTTGAAGAGTTCGCGGCCCTCGATGGCGTACTGGCTCTGCGGGTGGGTCTGGTCGCCGCCGAGCGGTCGCTGCTTGATGGCATCCTCGAGGCGATCCATCTCCCAGAGGTGGTCCTTCCAGACTTGGTCGTACAACTGGAGCAGGACGCGGTGCTCGAGTTGGGCCAGTTCCCAGGTGAGCATGAGGCGGCCGATGTCGAGCAGGGCCTGTCGCGGGTCTTCTTTCTGGAGTTCGAAGCGCTTCTTGCTCCAGGCGGGCCCGAAGCGCTGGGCGGCCCACTGCTCGAGTTCTTCGCCCTGGTGGCGCGAGAGGGCTTCATCGACCTGCCGTTCCAGGCGGTCGCCTTCCAGGAATTGCTCGTTGAGCTTGACCAGCTCGTCGCGAACGTCCTGGAGCGTGCGTCCCTCGAGACGGTCGGGCTTCCATCCCAGGCGGTACTTGCTGTTGGTCCAGTCGAGGACGGCCTGGGCCAGGAGGGCCTTGTTGGTGCCGGCGAGAGCGGCGGACTTGGCCACGGTGTAATCGACGGGGTACTCGATCTCGCGGCGCCTGTACTTGGCGCGGACGAGTTGCTCGATCTTGTCGGCTACCGCGCCCGGAGGCAGCTCTTTGGCCTCGGCGGCACCGAAGTCGATGTCGAATCGCGAGCGAGCCCACTCACCCAGGGCCGAGTAGGGATAATCCGGGTCGGTGAACTTGACGATCCCGTCGAGGTTGAGGTGGTCGAAATAATCCTCGGCCGACTCGATCAGCAGGTCGGTGATCTGGTCGGCATCCATCTTGCGGAGCTGGTTCTTGCTGACGGCGACCTTGTAGGCCCGCTGGACCCAGGCCTGCAGCCCGCCCAGGTCCCATGAGGACGGATCCTCATCCGGGTCCACGTACTCACCGATGGAACGGCGGATGGACTCGCGGGCCTCGTCCTTGGCCGTGGCCCGAATCAGGCTCTGGACCCGCTCGGGCGGCTGGTCGGCGACGTCGGAGGCGGAGATGGGCACCTGGAGGTCCTCGCGGCACCAGTCCACGATGCACTGGGCGTTGTAGCCTCCGGAGAGGAAGTTGCCGACGGCCTCGTCCACGGCCTGGCGGATGATGTCCATGATCCGATGGCGCAGGCCGTGGCCCTCCAGGATCTCCTGTCGGGCGTCGTAGAAGGCCTTGCGCTGATAGTCCATGGGCTCGTCCCATTCGAGCAGGTTCTTGCGGGTGGAGAAGTTGCGTTCCTCGACCTTTCGCTGGGCCTTCTCGATGCCCTTGGTGAGCTGCTTCATCTCGATGGCGGCCTCGCTGGACTCGAAGGCGTGCTTGCTCATCATCTTGAGCATCCAGTCGGGCATGAAGAGCTTGAGCAGGTCGTCCTCGAGGGAGAGGAAGAATCGCGAGCTGCCGGGGTCTCCCTGCCGCCCGCTGCGTCCGCGGAGCTGGTTGTCGATGCGGCGGGCCTCGTGCCTCTCGGTGCCGATGATGTGCAAGCCGCAGGGGACGTTGATGGGGCAGACCTTCCGGCCCAGGTCGGGGAAACGCGGGTCCAGCTTGGGCTTGAAGCAGTGGGCGCAGTTGGTGACCGGGCCGTACTCCTCGCAGCGGAGGCAGCACTTGGTCACTCCGGGCGGGTAGAGCCGATGGTCGATGACCGGCAGTGACACCGCGCTGTCATCCTGGGGGCCGGCGTGGCCGGAGCCGTGGCCGTCGCCGCCGTTTGCGGCCTCGGGCGCGTCGATCGGCTGGTCCAGGCGGTCTCCCCGGGGGGGGACCTTGCAGACCTGGTAGACCACGCCCTCCTCGAGCTTGATGTCGGTTCCACGCCCGGCCATGTTGGTGGCGATGGTCACGTTTCCCAGCGGCGTCTTGTCGCCGCGTGTCGGCAGGGTACGGTGCCCGGCCTTGGCGATGATCTCCGCCTCTCGGGCGTGGTTCTTGGCGTTGAGCACCTCGTGCTCGATGCCGTAGGTGCGTTCCAGCAGGCGGGAGAGTCTCTCGGAGTTCTCGACGCTGGTGGTTCCGACCAGCACGGGTCGCCCGCTGGCCAGGTCACCCATTTCCTCGTCGTGGATCTGGAGCATGAAGTCGAGCACGCTGCGGTCGCCGTACTGAGCCTGGTTGAACTGTTCGAGGGCGGCGTCGATCCGCGAGGTGTCCCGCCCCAGGCGGGCATGGATCGGGCGCAGAGCGGCGAGCACGTTGGCAATGACAAAGGGGTCGGCCGGCCGACCGCGACGACCGCACTCGTGAATCTCCTCGACGATGGCCCGGTATTTCTCGTCGACGTCGCGGTAGATGCGGTCGTTGTAGTCTATGCGGTTGACCGGGCGGTTGGTGGGGATCTCGACCACGTCGAGCTCGTAGATCTTCATGAACTCGGTGGCCTCGGTGAGGGCGGTTCCGGTCATGCCCGCGAACTTGTCGTACAGGTGGGCATAGTTCTGGATGGTGATGGTGGCCAGGGTCTGGGTTTCCTGCTTGACCCGGACGGCCTCCTTGGCCTCGACGGCCTGATGCAGTCCGTCGGACCACTGCCGTCCGGGCATGAGCCGGCCGGTGAACTGATCGACGATGATGACCTCACCGTTCTGGACCACGTAATCCTTGTCCCGCTCATAGACCTTGTGGGCCCGCAAGGCGTTCTCGAGCAGGTGGGGCCACTCGACGTTGGGCCCGGCGTAGAGGCTGCCGATGTCCAGGGCCTCCTGTGCGAAGGTGACGCCGTCGTGCGTGATCTGGGCCTGCTTGCGGTCGCGCTGGACGACGAAGACGCGGTAGTACAGGTCGGCGGCGGAGTCGCCCAGAACCTCGGCCTGGAACCGCTGGAGGGCCTCGGTCTGGTCGTCGGTCAGGAAGTCGGGGCCCAGCATGCCGATCTGCTTGTCGTCGCTGTCTTCGCCGTCGTCGGTCCGGGTCTGGGAGGCCGGCTGCGGCGCCCGCCCGTTGCCGCGGTAGCCCAGAATCCTCATGGCGTCATCGAGCTTGGGGATGTTCTGTGGGTCGCCCTGATAGCGGCCCACGATCGACCGGAGGCGACGGTCGAGCTGGTTCTGCTTGCGGACCATGTCGGCCGCGACCTTGTCGGCCCGCGGATAACGGGACACGTCATCGCCGGCCGGACCGGAGATGATGAGGGGCGTGCGGGCCTCGTCGATCAGCAGGGAGTCCACCTCGTCGATGATGGCGAAGTCCAGCGGCCCCTGGGCCTGGTCCTCGGCCCGGGTCTTCATGTTGTCGCGCAGGTAGTCGAAACCGAACTCGCTGTTGGTTCCGTAGGTGATGTCGGCGGCGTAGGCCGCCCGTCGAATGCCCTCTCGCCCGCCGGGGTCGACCTGGGACTGGATGTAGCCGACGGTCATGCCCAGCATCTCGAAGACGGGTCGGGCGAACTCCGCGTCGCGGCTGACCAGGTAGTCGTTGGCGGTGATGACGTGGACCTTTTTGCCCTGCAAGACCTTCAGGAAGGCGGCGATGTGGCAGACGATGGTCTTGCCCTCGCCGGTCTTCATCTCGGCGATGGTCCCGTCGTAGAGGACGAAGCCGCCGATGATCTGGCAGTTGAAATGGCGGTGCTGCTGGGTGCGGCGTGAGGCCTCGCGCACCAGGGCCGCCGCCTCACAGAAGTACAGGTCGGCGATCTTGCGGTCCAGCTTCTTGATCTGCCTGCGATACTCCTTCTCGCGCACGCGGCGCTGCTCGGGGGAGAGGTGGGCGTAGGGGGCCTCGAACTCCTCGACCAGGGGCTTGAACCTGGTCCGCAGAGCATCGGCCCGCTCGCGGAGTTGCTCGTCGGTCAGGGCGCGGTACTCGGCCTCGGCGCCGTCCACCGCGTCGGCCCGAGGGCGTAAGCGCTTGAGCAGACGTTCGTTGCGCGATCCGATCAGGCGCTTACACGCCCCGGCCACGCTTTTGGCGATCACAACGGGATAACTTGCAAGCGACATGTTGGGTCCCTGTCGTGTTGTTGGAGGAAGTTCGGGTCACCATACCACGGCCGACACGTCGGCCGCCGGTCAGGGACCGTACAACCCTCCCAGGCGCGACAGGTTCACCCGGCGGGCGTGTTCGACCAGGACCGCGGTGGTGGCCACGCTGCGGTTGCCGTGAAGGACCACCGCACCCGTGAATGGCGGTGGGAGGGTGGATGCAGGCACGCCCGCGATTTGGGCGGGCCCGGCGGGAGCCGCACTCCAGGTCGCCACCAGGCTGCGATCCGCCAGTCGGAACGACGCCCGGACCTCCTGTCCGCAGGCGAGCAGGACGGCGGCCGACGCCAGGGCCAGGCACCCCGCCGAGCCAGTGACCGCCACCCACCGCCCCCGGATACCGGGGCGATCCAACCGGGATTGCTCCGTCCACATAACCATTGCATGGGGATTATACCTCGGTCGGCAGGGGATGGCGCGAAAAACCGGCCCCGGTCGCGGCAGGCCGCAACCGGGGCCGGGCTCGTGTTCAGTTGTGTCAGCCGAGCCGGGGCCACCGGCTCAGGCGGCCGCTCCGGCACGGTCCGTCATCACCACCTCCGCCGACGGGCGACCATCGTGGCCGCCAGGGCCATGGCGGTCAGCAGCGTGGGCATCAGGACGCCGAGCCCGCAGAGCCCGCGCCCCGCCCCGCCGGACGAACGGCCGGTGATAACGACGCCGTCGCCGTCGGGCGTCGGGTTGCCCGGCTCGCCGCCGGGTTGGCCGCCCGTGTCGGTCGGGTTGAACGTAACCCGCATGGCCGAGCTGACCGACTTGCCGCCGAACCCGTCGTCGACCGTGACGAAGAAGTCGTAGGTTCCCGGTGGCAGGCAGGGGTCGGCCACGTCGATGCACTGATCGGCCGTGCTACGGAAGCGGACCACCAGCGTCGGGCCGGTCAGCGGCGTGGCGAAGGTCAGGTCCAGGTCGTCCACAAAGACCTGCCAGGTGTAGGTCAGCGAATCGCCGTCGGCGTCCGTGGAAATCGTGGCGTCCAGGATCAGCTCGCCGGCGGCGTTGACCACTGCGGGCGCTGTGGCGATTCTGGCCACCGGGTTGTGGTTGGAGCGTTGGGTGACTTCGACCACGCGGCTGATTGAATCCGACAGGCCGCCCGGATCGGTGACCGTCAGGGTCACGTCGTAGCTGCCGGGATGGTCGAAGGTGTGCTTGGGATTGACCACGTTGGAGCTGTCGCCGTCGTCGAAGTCCCAGTCGTAGCTCAGGACGTCGCCGTTGGGATCGCTGGAGGTGGAGGTGAAGTCCACGGTCAGCGGGCCGGGCCCGCTGGCCGGCTCGGGGGTGAAGTCCGCGACGGGGGCCGTGTTCTGGCCATCGCCGTCATCGGAGGGCGGGACCACGATCACGTCATCGGCGAAGACCCCGGCGTTGCCGTCGGCGTCCAGGACGGTCAGTTGTACCCTGAAGGCGCCGGTTTTCTGGAACTGGTGCGGAATCACGGGATTGGTCGTGGATTGGACGGCGGTCCCGTCGTCGAAGTCCCACTCGTAGGTCAGTCCGGTCGTGCCGTCCTGGGGGTCCTCTGAACCGCTGGCATCGAACGTGTACGAGACCCAGGACTCGGGGTCCACGGTGTAGGTGAACCTCGCTTCCGGGGCGTCGGGTGAGTCGACCGCCTCGACAACGCGGACCTGTTTGGTGGCGGAGAACCCGGGCCGGCAGTTGGTGTCGTACCGCAGGGTGAAGGTCACCCGATAGGTTCCCACGGTCGTGTAGGTGTGGGTCGTGTTCAGGCCCGTGGCCGAGCTGCTGTCGCCGAAGTTCCAGGAATAGCTGACGGCGGATTCGTCGTTCGGCTCGATGGTCAGGCCTTCGGCCTTGAACTGGACCTCCTTCTTGACCGCGACCGTGCTGGGAGTGGCGGTGAAGGCCACGGTGGGCAACTTCAGGCCGGGGGTCAGCGGCGGGTCGTCCAATCGTGCCACGTTGGTGTCACCGACCGAGTCGGTCACCTCGAGCGTCACCTCGGCGCAGTACCAGGTGAGGTGGTCCGGATCCTCCGGGAAGTACCGGTGCTCGGGCGGATCCATCTCCGTGGAGGTGGAGTTGCGTCGGTCGTCGAAGGTCCACAGGTACTGCAGCGGCAGGTCCTCGGGGTCCTCCGACTTGCTGCCGGAGAAGCGCACGTCGTAGGGGAACGTGCCGTCCGGCGTCTGAATGGTGTACTCGATCACGGCCGTCGGCCCCTGGTTCAAGACGCGGATCGGGATCTCGTCCGTACCGAACGCGCCGGTCGCGGGGTTGGTGGCGGTCAGCGTGACCGAGAAGGTCCCCGGCCGCTTGAAGGTGTGCTCGACCTCGGCGCCGCTGGCCGGCGAACTGCCATCGCCGAAGTTCCAGGTGAACGTCAGGCTGGGCGCCCCGTTGGGGTCGGACCGGCTGGCGTCGAACACCACGGTCAGCGGGGGCGGGCCGACTTCGGGAGAGGCGTCGATTTCCGCGATGGGATTGTCGAGGACGGTCTGGTTCTTGACCGTCAGCCCCTCGCTGTAGGCCGTCAGACCCGTGGTCACGAAGGTGAACTGGTCGCCCTTGGCGAACGGTTTGGGGCTGGGCAGGCCCAGGTCCTGCTCGGAGCGGACGCGGAACTGGACCTCGCCTCTGGAAGAGGAGTAATTCTGGTTGGTCAGGGCGTTGGGATGTTGTTTGGAGACCGAGCCCTGGACGGACCAAGTTGTCCCGTTGTCCAGGCAGGTGACAGTCCACCCCTCGAGCTTGCTGGTGGCGTGGTTGACGATGGGTCCGGCACTCGGCGTGGCCGGCGAGGTGAGCTTGCCGTTGGTCTTGTTGGTGCGGGCGGGCAGGACGTCGCCGATCCACGGTTCGGAGCTGCCCTCCTCGCCGACGCCGGGCACGAGCTTGCAGTAGATGAAGTATCGGCCGTCCGCGACACCAGCAGCCGGGTGGTCCGACTGGTCGGTGTTGAGAGTCAGGTCCCAGGGCATGGTTCCCGACTCGAGGATTCGCGGCGTCTCCTTTCCACGACTGTGGTTCGGCGGCGTGGCGACGGGGAATCCGTTGTGGGTCGGGGCGTCGTTCGTGTCGAAGGCCTTGCTGTCCCGGATGTAGTAGAACTGCAGCGTGGTGCCGGCATACAGGTCGTAGGCCTGGTAGGCGATGGTGTAGACGTTGCCCACCGTGGATCCGCCCGGCGGGTCGACGAAGGTCAGGCTGGGCACCACCGTCGGGGTCCACCTGAACTTCACCCTTGTGCCGGTTGCGGACTGGTTGATCTCGGTGATATCGAGGCCGCTGAAGGCCCCGCCGTGCCAGCGACTGTGGGCCCAGGGGAAGGTGTCATAGCTCCACACGGTCGTGCCGGTGTTGCCGGGGAAGGGGTCGCCGGCGTCGCCGCCGTTGATACCGGCATCGAGCTGGTAGAGGCCGTCGGCCTGAATGATGTTCCAGGTGAAGGGATCGCCCTGCTGTGGCGGGACGCCTTCGTCGTTGCCCACCACATCGGTGTGCAGGATCAGCAGGCCCTGCCCGGGCATGAAGCGGTCGAAGAACCCGGCGCCGGGGAAACCGGCCCGCCAGAAATAGAACCGCTCGCGAGCCTGGGATTTCCTCGGCTGGGTCGGGTCCGGGATCACCAGGGGGTTAGCGAAGTAGTAGTAGGTGGCGTTCTTGGACGTCTCGGCGTTGGGGAAGGTGATTTCGCGTTCCACGCCGGGGGTGAGCGTCGTTCTGAGGTCAACCAGCTGGATCCACTCGGAGTATTCGCTCTTGAGGTCCGCGACGGGGTGCACGGGGTGCCCGCTATGCCCGCCGCTGGCCATGACGCCCCAGGTGCCCACCGGCTGGCGCACGTTGACCGGGTTGGGCTGGTAGACCTCGTAGTCGTAGAGGTCCGGGTAGCCCTCCCAGGAGTGCCCGTATTCGTGGGCCGAATACTTGATAGCGTAGGGGGCGCAGTCCCCGTCGCACGGCATGTCCCGGTCAATCTTGGCGGGCAGGTCGTGGAACCACAGGTCCTGGTTGTAGTACAGGGCGCTGGTCTGGCTGGGCAGCGGGCGGGCGTCGGCCGCCGGCGGATGCTGCCCCGGGTTGCCCTCACCGATGACGCCAATCGAAGGCAGGTTCGGCGGGCGGTCCTGGGTGTGGATCGGATAGAAGGATGGGGCACTGGGGAAGAGCCCGGCGGCGCCGCCCGCGCCGTCCGCGAACGAGTCGGGCGGGAATAGCACGATGCCCGACACCAGGCCCTCTCGAACATTGGAAATGATTCCGTTGTTGGACCAGCCGCGGACTTGGGCCACCCTGGCCAGCGAGTTGGTGTCCCGGAAGAGGTCGAAGTCGGTGGAGTAGTCCAGGACCTCGATGCAGTCCTCCAGCAGGCGCCGCCGGTTGAACGGATAAACGCTGCTCGTCCCGTCGTTTGGCGTGCCGAAGATGGAGTCTGTGCTGTAGTTGGCCGACCCGGCGGGTCGCACCTCGCCCTGGTCGATCAGACCGTCGAGGTTGTAGTCCCGGAAGCCGCAACCGTCGGGCGCCGGGTCACTGTCCACGTTCTGGCCGAAGCCGGAGGCCGGCCCGGCGTAGGGGTGGGTAGTCCGGCCGGGGTTGCCCGCTTCCCAGTCCCAGGCAATGCCCGGCGTCCAGCCCGCCTGTTGGGCGGACAGCTCGTATAACCGGGGGCTGTTGGGGTCGCCGGGGTCGAGTCGCTGGTCCATGTCGTTCCGCCAGGTCATCCACTCGAGCACCAGCAGGTTGCCGGCGTCCAATCCATTCTCACCGTGGATGTGCAGGGCCAGCGGTCCGGCGGCTGCGGTAATGTCGTCGGGGAATGGGGCCTGGGTGGGGTTGTGCGGTCCGATGTCCTGGCCGGCGATGTCGAAGGAGTTCGGGGAGGTGGCCTCGCCCAGTCGCTGATCACCGAAGGCGTGGTATCGGGAGGAGGCCAGGTCGTCGTGTTCCACCCATCCGTCGTAGAAGCCGATGTTGGTGTCGGGCTCGATGGGCCCGGCGAGCGGTTGTTCCTGGTTGAGGGAGTCGTCGGGCTGGCCACCGCCGCCCGGGCTGTTGATCCCGCCGCGGAAACGTCGTTTCTCGTCGGCGTTTTCCGGGTTGACGTAGCCGGGGTGAGGCTCGGCCGGGTCGAAGGGGATCAGGTTCGGGCTGTTCCGCCCGGTATTGCCCTTGGCCCAGGGGGGCGGATCGGTTCCGTAGCGGGCCCGCCAGAAGGTCGCGTACCAGTCCACGCTGTCGAATGCCCCATAGGTTCCCGGCAGCGGTACGCGAGTGGTCCAGGGGTCGCCGCTGTCGACCACGTGCTGCATCTTGGTGCTGATCCGATTGGTTTCCTCGTCGTTGTCCTCGGGGTTGCGTGTGTCGCGGAAGCGCTCCGGAGGGTCGTAGACGCCGTTGCCGGTGCGCCAGACCATCTCGTCCACGTTGGACCAGTTGGCAACGGCCACGTTGTCGAGGACGAACAGCCCCTGATCGTTGAAGTCGCCCAGATCGCGGAGGCGGAACATCTCCTCGGCGAAGTAGACACCGACCAGGTCGGTCTGTTCCTCCAGGGGTAGTTCGACGTTGGTACAGGCGTAGCCCAGGCTGGTCAGGAAGCCGTAGATCTCGTCTTTCACGTCCCAGTTGGGATTCTCCGGGTAGTTGGCCCGGATGTAATGCTCGGTGACTGTCACCCACTCACCGGCCCCGCTGAACGCGAACGCGTCCCAGCGGACTATGAAATCCTCGAAGGGCTCGGGACGATCGCGTTCGCCGTCGTCGTCCACGTCGAAGTAGTCCGAGGCGGTGAGATCGAGCGGATCGCACTCGGCGTTGATGTCCGCGTCCTGCATCGGTTCGTAGAGGGCGTTGTAGCGTCCGTCCTCCTCGTATATGTCGCGGTAGCGTTCGCCGGGCGTGTAAATACCGTCGTAGAGCGGGAGGGAGGGGATGTTGGCGGCCCGGGCCTGATTCCCCAGGCTGTTGATCCGATCGTCCCAGCCGCACACCGCGCAACCGGGGTAGCACTCCGGCGTTCCGTCGCTCTCGATGATCTCACCGTGGCGGACGGCACATTCCGGCCTGGTGATCTGGCCGGGGGCACAACTGAAGGCGTTGTCGCACAGGGCGATGCAACCGATGCCGGCCAGACAGCAGGTATCCGCCGGGCAGGGCGTGGGGTCCTCCAGAACCTGGCCGTCGTCGCTGGTTCCGCATAGGGTGTCCTGTGTCCCGCTCCCACCGCCGGTATTGAAATCCTGACAGCCCCAATCCTGGGGGGTGGTGCCGCAGCAGTTACAGTCCTCCTCCTCCTCCTCGGGGTCGGCGCTGCCGGCGAAGGCGTCGGCCGGACCGCCCAGGAACGGCGCCTCGAGCGGGTTGTCGCCGTTGTAGTCGATGGGGATGCCGTCGCACATGGTGTCGAAGCAGAACCGCCGTTCCGGCATGGGGTTCTCGGCGTAGTCCTCCCCCGAGCCGTATTGGTAGTGGCCCGAGAAGTTGAGGTTGATGTGGTCGGCGGGCGAGTTCACGTCCTCGTCCTCGTCGTCGGAATCGACGGGTTGGAGCGGCCAGGGCAGTTTCAACCAGCCGAAGGTGCTGCCACTGACGGTGACCGCGCCGTAGCTGATCTCGTTCCACCACTCGGCCAGGGAGTAGATGTTGTTGTTGGGGTTGTGGTCGAAGTACTGGGCGTCGACCATGGCCGGGTTATCGAACTGCGGGCCTTCTTCCAGGGCTGCGAAGGTCTTGGGTGGGTAGGCCAGGATGACGGTATACCGACGGTCGGCGGCCAGCGCCGGGACCGCGCCGGCGAGACTCCAGGCGGTCAACAGCGCCAGGGTCAGCCCACGACGGTGAACCCTCGTTCGGTTGCACGATCTCGGTGCTTCGTTCCGCATTTTTCACCTGCCTGCGTTAGGATCCAAAAGAATCGACGAGTCGCGTCATCCTGGGCCGAAATGGACCGCGGTCGTCTGGTTCGGATTGTCGGGATTCCATACAGTTCGCCTGACGGCACGGAGGCAGCGACCAGCAGCCGGGTGGACCGGTCATCGAAAGCGCTGGCTTGCCCTAATGCCGCAACGTCCCCACGTCCCTCGCTGCGTCGCCAAGGGGACGACACCCCGCGCGCCCACCACGCGCCCGCAGTCAATCGTATTCCTAGGGGCAAGTGTCTGTCAACTAAGTGTCGGCTGCGCGGCCCACAGGTGCCCGGCCGGCCGTCGGCGCGCAAGACTCGTTTGTTGCAGGAGTTGCGACTGCCAGGCTTATGGGGCGGGAAACCAGCCCCACTTTGTGCCGCCCAGCGGTGCCGTACCCGAGTGGCTGGCACTGAACCAGTTGGCGAGCGGTGCTGTCCAACGCCCGACGTGATTGCCGAAGGGCTCGGGAGAGGCTCGCCGCCGGGCGTCAATTATCGGTCTCAACGGCGATACCTGAGCGGCTAGCGTCCGAATCCGTAGATCAGATAGGCCTCCCCGCCGTGGGTCACGCCTTCGCCGGTGGTCGGGTCGATCCGGGGCGTGGCCACGAGCGAACCGACCACAATGTCGGCCAGCCCGTCGCCATCGACGTCGCCCGCGGCCCGCAGGCCGTAGGAGCGTCCCCGGTCCTGTTTGGCCGACACCCCGCCGAGCTGTGGATCGCCGGCGTCACCGCCGCCGAAGTAGTCGCCCGCCCGCCGGCCGACGATGATCGCCCCTTCCAACCCCGTGGCGCCCAGGTCCGCGATACTGAACTCATTGGCCCCGGTGGAGATGTTGGGGCAGTCGGCGCTCGACAGGCAGTTCGAGCCCCAGATGATGTAGACCAGCCCGGCATCGGCGAGCTGGTCGAGCGTGTCGACCTGTCCGTCGGGCACGCCGAATGGCCCGGTCACGTCGTCGCGCTGCCCGTCGCCGTCGAGGTCCAGGCCCGGCGTGTCGAGCGTGTCGTCGGCGTCGAACGGATCGGCGTCATAGTGGGGGGTGGCCCCGGGGGCAGCGATGAGCAAGTCGTTATAGCCGTCGTTGTCGATGTCACCGGCGTTGGTAATGTTGAAGCCGAAGAAATCGCCGATGTCGAAACCGGTAATCTTCGAGGCCCGTCCCTCGGCGACCAGTTCGTCCACCGTGGTGCCGTTGGCGGGTGTGATCAGGGAGGGGCTGGAGTAGATGATGACCACCTCACCGGTGTCGCCATTGGCCCCGGGCGCCCCGACGATCAGATCGGCGTTTCCGTCGCCATTGAGGTCCACATCGGTGGCCATGTTGAAGGCGAACTGAGAGTTGGCAGTCCCGGTGATCAGGGCGCCCGACAGCCGCTCCGCGTCGGTCACGGCAAGTTCGATCTTCTCCAACACGTAGTCGCCTTCGAGTGCGGGGTCGCGTCGGAAAGCGATGTAAACCCGACCGTTGCCGCCGTCGGCGTCCGGGGCCCCGGCGGCGAAGTCGTTGATGCCGTCGCCGTTGAAATCCTGGATGCCCAGGATGCTGGAGGTCTTTTCGTTGGAGGCTCCGGCAATGCGGACCGCGTCCACGTTGGCGATTCGGGCATGCTCGGTGAACGCTTCGACCGCCGGAGCCGGCGGATTGCCGCAGTGGCTCGGCTCGCCCACGATGTACTGATGCGGCTTGGGCGGGATACGCCCCTGGCCGTCCGGGGTCCACAAGCTGCGAAGGTCGAACAGGTAGCCCACACCGGAGTCGGGGTTGGTGGCGGGCGTGCCGGCCGGGCGCTCCAGACCGGTGATCTCGCCGCCGGCCTCGGGCCAGTCCGGCTGCCATGTCTGGCCTGCCTGGAACAGGATGCCGCGGGCCGTCCGGTTCGGGGCGCTCACAATCATGTCCCCGGCGCCGGTGTCGAACGGGTTGCTCAAGGTGATGGAGGTGCCGAAGCCGTCCTCGATCCCGACACCGATGATCCGGGCACCGAACGGTTCGACCGGATCGTTGTCTTTGACGTCGTTGGGGTCGAGGTTGTCGGGGGCGCCGTCCTCATTGGTGTCATACGTGTCGGGGTAGTACCCCGAGTAGCCGACTCCCCTCACCGTCGTGTCGGGGTGTCGTGAGGGGCCACCGTGGAGGGCGGGCGAGAGAGGGAAGCACCCCGGACCGATGGCCTCGCAATAGTCCACGAGGTCTCGCAACTTGCCATCGGGGTACAACCACTGGCAGGTGTTGAGGTGATACTCATACTCGGTCAGGCAGCCGCGACCGTCCATGGCCGTGAAGTAGTCCTCCGCCAGGGCGGCGACGAACCCCCAGTTGATGTTGGTCGCGTCGTTCCCGTTGCCGGCCGCCGGCTCGGTGCACGAGCCGTTCAGCCCGCTCGTGTCGAAGCAGTTCCCTGTATCACCGACCTGGGAAAAGATGTCGTCGACGAACTCGTCGTCGGTTCCCGGCTCGTACAGCACGCAGGTCCGTTCGAACCTCTGCCCGACCAGATCGAGGTTGATGACGGGCGTCCCGCCCTCCGGGCTCCTCAGGATGCTGTTGGTGCTGCTGACGATGACGATTCCGCCGCGCAGGAACTGATTGGGTCTCTCCAGCGAGGACAGAATCTCGGGGTCCTTGACGCCGTTCTGGTCCGGGTCCACGTTGTGCCCGCGCGATTCCACGAAGGGATAGCCGAAGACCAGTTCCCGCTTGCCGTCTTCGTCCACGTCCGGGATGCTGGCGACGTCGCTGAGACCGTCGGTCTCGGTGTTGCCCTGGCGCGTGCGGATTCCGGTGAAGGTTACGCCGCGCAGCGTGGTTCCCACCGAGTTGACGTTGTACCGGCCGGCCAGGCGGTTGCGCTGGCCGTAGATGAGATACGCTTCGCCGTGCCCGATGCCCTCGGCGTTGGCAAAGAAGGGCTTTCCAAAACGGGCGGCGATCAGAAACTCGTCATTGCCGTCGGAGTCCAGGTCGCCCACCGGGGCGAAGGCCGACCCCAGGTTGTCCTCCGGCTGTACGCCCTCGAAGATCGCACCCGCGGCCAGGTCTTCACCGGTGTCCTCGGCGAAGGAGCCCACCCAGATGATGCTCGGTGAGGTCGAGACGCGAACGTGGCCCTCCGAGAAGGCGGTCACCGTGCCAAGCAACGTGTCGTTGAACAACAGGCGGACGCCGATGAGGAATCGCCCGATCAGCCCGGTAGGCATCCATGAAACGGAGGCCCCCGAGGCCGAGGTCGGCTCCTGGATGGTGATCTCGGAGCCCTCGCCGACACCGTTGCCGTCGGCGTCCTGCAGGGCGAACACCTCCGTGCGGGTCAGAGCGGACGGCACGTTGGTGGACCAGGAGAGGGTCACCGTCTCGCTGGGCCGGATCGACACGCCCGCGAGACCGGGACTGGTCACGGTCAGTGTGGTCGTCTTGACCACGGAGACCGTCCAGTCGGTGTAATCGACCACCCGATCGTTCTTGCCGTCGTCCGCCGACACGCCGAGGTAGTAAACGCCTTCATCTACGTCGTCGAAGTTCAGCGTGGCCGAGGTGAGCGTGCTGTCACCGCTGGTGATCAGTCCGCCGATGCCGTTCCCGAAGATGTTGTCCTGGTCGTAAAAGACCTGCACGTCCTCGAGGGTGCCCTCGAAGATCTGTGCCGTGAAGGACATCTCCACCGACCCGGACAGGAACAGAACGGGATTGTCGCTTCGCCCGGCGATGGTGATTTCGGGCGGCATGGCCTGCGGCTCCTTCTCGATCACCTCGATGGCGAAGTCGTTGTAGACGGTGACGATCTGATCGGCGTCGCCGGAGCTGGCGGTGGCCGACACCGAGGAACCGCTGTCGGTGGCGGAAATCCCGATCAGGTAAGTCCCCACCGCCACGCTGGCCGTGGACCAGCTGTAGCTCGCGGCGTTGCCCGTGCCGGTGGCCAACTCGGTGCCGAGCTGACCGACCTGAGAGGCCGGTATGGCGTCCAGGTCCGGCGCCGCCTGCTGACTGATGTAGAAGAGTCGCCAGGCCGAGTCGTCCTCGGGGTCGCTCACATCGGCGGCGATGGAAATCGTGGCCCCGGCCACCACGATCGTGGCCTCGGCCGGGGAGCCGAACGTCGGCGCCGGCAGCCCCTGAATGATGAGTCGGCCGGAGGAAACGACGTACCGCGATTGCCCGTTCAGCACGTAGCTGACTCCGATCCTCCACGTGCCGCGCACCAGGTCGGCCGTGTTGATGGTGAACTGGCTCGAACCGGCCGACAGGGCTTCCGGGAAATCGAAGTAGGTCCAGGCGTCCGTATCATCCTCCTCGCCGTCCGCGACGTAGAAAGCCCGCACCGAGGTGGCGTTGGTGGGGACGGTGTACAGCACGGTGTACTCCCGGGCGCCCGAAAGGGCCACGTCGCCGGTGAGGCTGAGGTGGTCGCTGGTGGTGCCGCCACCGGTGTCGTCACCTGCGTTGAGATTCTGGGTGCCGCCGCTGGAGCCGGACCCCGAGCTGCCTCCGAAGAGTCCCCCGTCGCACCCACCCAGGAGGGCGGGTAGGGCCAGGAGGATCAACGACAGGGCCAGTGGCCGATCCGTTCGACCGACGGTTTGTATCTGCGTGTTCATGAAGCTACTCCGGGACATCCCCAGCGGTGTGACTCGGGGGTCTGCAAGCTCGGTTTCACGGGCCGCCCAAGCGGCGGGCCGCGCGCCCGGAGAGCGGTCGGGACCGTCCCCGGGGCGAACGATTTATACGGCTGGCCCAAGAGGGCGTCAACGGAGGGCGTGCTCACCCGACCACGGGATTCTCCAGCGTCCCGATCCCGGCGACCCGCACAGCGACGCGGTCGCCGGGCCTGAGGAAGACCTGCGGCGTCCGGGCGAACCCGACACCGGCCGGTGTGCCCGTGCAAATCACGGTCCCGGGCAGGAGGGTGAACTGGTTCGAGAGGTAGCTCACCAGTGCAGGGCAGTCGAAAACCAGGTCTTGGGTGTTCCCCTGCTGCATCGGGCGGCCGTTCAGCAGGGACTCCACCGCCACAGCGGAGGGGTCGAGCGCGTCCGCGGTCACCAGCCAGGGACCCAGCGGACAGAACGTGTCGAACCCCTTGGCCCGGGTCCATTGCTTGTCCAGGCGTTTCTGGCAATCGCGGGCGGTGACGTCGTTGACACAGGTGTAGCCCAGGACGTGGTCCAGCGCCGCTTCACGGGTTACGCCGCTGGCAGAGCGGCCGATGATGATGGCCAGTTCCGCTTCGAAATCGACCTCGTCCGGCGCGGCGGGCGGCAGGCGGATCGGCTCGCCGGAAGGGATCACCGAGGTGGTGGCCTTCAGGAAGATCAGGGGCTTGTCGGGCACCTCCCGGCCGCCCTCGGCGGCGTGCCGGCGGTAATTCAGGCCGATCCCGAAGATATTGGGCGGCTGCACCGGCGGCAGCAGCCGGGCGATGGGCATCACTTCCTCGGACATCCGGTACTCGGCGAACAGATCTCCTTCGATCACCCGGGCCCGTCCGTCGCCAAGCGGCTGGCCGAGCCGCTCCACGCCGTCGGAATCGAGGAATCGGGCGATTTTCATCGGACCAGGGTCTCCGGGGTGCTCCGTGCCGTGGCTGCCGGGTCTGCCCCCGGATCGACTATTTGAATTGCTTGACCCAGGCGATGCCACTCGTGCCCGTGGCCGGATCCGCGTAGGGCATGATTCGGCCGCCCAACAACTCGAACTCATGCTCGCCGGCCACGCTGTGCCCGACCACCAGTCCCAGCACGCCGCCCATCACCACGTCGGAGAAGTAATGCTCCTCGCTCTCGACCCGCTCGTAGGCCACCAGGGCGCCGAGTCCGTACAGCGGGATGCCCACCCAGTGCCCGTAGGCCCGGTGCATGACCGAGGCGAAGGTGAAGGTGCTGGAGGTGTGGCCGCTGGGGAACGCTCCCCATTCGCCGTTCGGTCCGTCGTCCCAGGTGGCCGCTTGGCCCGCCATGGTCGAGAGCCCGTTGATGGTCAGAGCGCTGAACAGCGTCTTGCCGACGTCATAAGTCTTCTCGTTCCGGGTCTGCTGGCCCAGCAGGTACCACAGGCTGGCCAGGGCGAAGTGGGTGCCGGGGTTGCCGGCCGCGGCGAAGCCGTCCCGCCAGTCGTCGTTGAAGGTCCGGTGCCCCCGGCGGAAGCTGTCCTCGATGGTGTCGTTGGGCCCGCTCTCCTGGAGGGCCAGCGATCCACCGTAGGCCAGACCGAGAATCACCAGGTTCTGCCCGGAACCGTAGACCGCCTTGGTGTCCTGCCACAGATCGCCGGGCGCGGCCCGGAGGTCGCGTTGGACGGTGTCCCAGAACCCGGGCAGCGGTCCCGGCCTGTGGCGCCCGGTCGATGCGACTCGGTCGACCTCGTCCTCGTTGGCCGGTGGAGAGGGCTCTTGTCCGCCGTCCTGGGTCGGCGAGACTTCCACCTTCCCGGCGGGCTGTCCCGCCGATCCGTCGCGGGCCGGGTGCGACGCCAGCCGGAACCAGGAACCATCTCCCGGTCTCTCGGCTGCGCCGGTCGCACCGGAAACCTGCTTCGCGTCCCGCTCTCGCTCGATCCCAGGCAATTGGGAGGCAAAGGCGGCAAGCTCACCCGATCGGTCCGGCAGGCTGCAGCCGGGCGACAAGGCTGCCGGAAGCGAGGCGAACAGCGTCAACAGCATAAAACCGCAGGCGGGCCGGTTCATCGGTTGCACCTCCACTCGCTCTTCGTCGCCGCGCGGGCCTGAATCGGCTCGCGGGGGGGCCATTCTACCTGACGGAGTCCGTGCGGCCAGCAGTGCCAGGGCTCGCCCGCCACGAAGTGGACCGCGTCCCCGGGTCTGCAGCACTGCTTGACGCGTCGACTGCGACGGATCAGAATGACGCTCTTGACGCACGCCCGGACGGGGCGCGGATGTGGCGGAATTGGCAGACGCGCTGGCTTCAGGTGCCAGTGGGGGTAACCCCGTGGAGGTTCGAGTCCTCTCATCCGCAGTTGGGTGTTGAATCAGGCAGGAGCGAATCCTGCCTTTTTTCTGCGCAACGACGCTCGGTGACAGCGGGCGATCACAGCGGAGGGAGGGCGGCCCCGGCCGGCCCGGCGTAGCTGGTGGGCCCAACGGCCGGCGTCGGCTCGGGTTCGGCGCAACACACAACCGCGCCGTTACAGCGGATTCCACCGTAGCTGCGCGGACCCGGTATCACCCGAGAGGTCAGGAACGTGTCGCCCGTCTTGGCGCGGAACCTCCGCCCTCGTAAGTGACGCTGTTCTGTCACCCACGATCGTCGTGGCCCAGCAGGCTTACATCCGGTAACGGCCCCGCCCGGTCTTGGTCACCTGGTCCATCTGGGCCAGGGCATTACTGACCTGGTTGGGGAAATTGCTGCTACCGGTTCTGTAGCCGGCGTGACGGACTGCGACAGCGACGTCCTTCACCGCCATCTCGCCCTTGCCCTTGAGCACTCGAAGGATATAGCTCTTGAGCGAACCCTTGCGAATGCCCCTGCGAGCACCGGGCGTGGCCCGACGAGTGGCCCGACGAGCGCCCCGACGCCGCCCATCAGCTCCACCCAGCGCTTGGATCGCGGCAGCGATGCTGTCCATCTCGTCCTGTAGCGCCACCTGCTGCTGCTCCAGCATCTGGCGGTGGGCCGCCAGCTGTTTCAGCAGGCCTGCCGGTCCGGCTGCGCGCCCTTGCGCTTTAGCGCGACCCGTCTTGCGCGCAACTTTCTTCTTACGACGTTTGCGTTTCTTGGCCATGGCAATATTCCCCGTTGCCGGTAAAAGAGTACACACGGCGGAGTCTACATGGATGACAAGTGCCGTCAAGTACATTGTGAAAAAGATGTGGACAATTCACGATGTTTGTTCGACTCGTGCTGCGCGGTGCGCGCTTCGCTAGTCGGTTCCTGTGTGCACGCCGCCGAGCGTAATCCGGGGCCCGCCGCGCCGGACCGCTGTGAGTTCTGCTCGGTCTGGTGCTGCCGCTCATTCACGAATCGCCGCATCCGGCCGGCGGGTCAACCGCACACTACGGTTGAAGGTCCCAATCATGGGTCCGGCCCTGCGAATGCCCGAAAGGCGGACGGTACTGGACCAACCGGAGGGCATAGGGTGCTGGTTCGTGGCCTCGGCTCAACCGCTCCGGCGAGGGTCCGGCCGGCGCACGGGTGACGAATTCTTTTCATACTTGAAACGGGTGGCTCGCTCCAAAGCGCCCGGCCGGTGTGTGTGGTTAGGGGGGTCTCTACCCCACGAAATCGATGTGGCCGATCTCGGGTACCAGGCCCGCCTGGCAACCGCGGCGAAGCAACTCCTGGACCGCCTTCCTGCCTCTGTCACCGTAGTCGATGGTCCACTGGTTCACGTACATGCCCACGAACTCGTCGGCCAGGTCGGACCCCATGTCGCGCGCGTACTGGAGCGCATGATTCACAGCTTCGTGGCGGTGCGCCAGGCTGTATTTGATGCTCTGCTGGATGATTGCGGCGATTCGGTTCATCGCCGCTTCACCCAGGTCGCGACGAATGCAGTTGCCGCCTAGCGGAAGTGGCAGGCCCGTTTGCTGCAACCACCACTGTCCCAGGTCGATGGCCTTGTGCAGCTTGTGCCTGCGGTAGGTGAGCTGGCCCTCGTGGATGATCAGGCCGGCATCGCACTGACCGTCCGCCACCGCTTCGAGAATCCGGTCGAACATCATCACTCGGTGGTGGAAGTTGCCCCTGCCAAGCAGCAGGTTCAGAACCAGAAAGGCGGTGGTCATTTCCCCGGGGACGGCGATTGTCTTGCCGACCAACTCCCGCACTTCGATCGGCTGCCGCGTGACGACCAGCGGCCCATATCCGTCGCCCATGCTGGCGCCGCAGTTGGTCAGGGCATAGCGGCCGGCCACATGGGGGTAAGCGTGAATGCTGATGGCGGTGATGTGCAGCTCGCCGCGCATGGCCCGTTCGTTCAGCGTCTGGATGTCCTGCAGCACGTGCTGGAAGGTCCAGCCTTCCGAGGCGACCAGCCCCTTGGCCAGTCCGTAGAACATGAAGGCGTCGTCGGGGTCGGGGCTGTGCCCCAGAAGCAGCTTTCGATCTTGCATGGGGGCATCCGTCGGTGTTCTGGTTCGACTCTCACTCGGATGATATACTCGATTTCTCGCGCCAGTGGCAACGACGACCACGAGCGGACCGACCATGCGCATCGTTGTTTCCGAACAGGACGAGGTGCTCAAGGACCTCAATTTGGACGCCGCCCCGATCTCCATTGGCTCGGACGCGGCTCACGGCGTTCATCTGCCGGACCTCCGCATCGCCCTGGAGCACGCCCGTCTGATCCACAGCCCCACGGGGCAGTGGATGATCGAGGCCGTCGCCCCGGGCGAGCCCACGACGGTCAACGGCCGGGATATCGACCAGCGCTGCCCGATCCACAACGGCGACGAGATCGGCATTCACGGCTACCTGCTCCGCGTCGCGGTGGAGGGCGAGTTCGACCTGGGCAAGACCGGCAAGACCTCCCTGGATGAACTGGCCCGTATCCGCGATTTCCCACTGCCCAAATACGGCGAAGCGAGGAGCTACGAAAACCCGCTGACCATCGGCCTGGAGAACCAGCTCCGCCTGGCCCGCTTCGCTCAGGAGATCGCCGGCGCCGCCGACATCGAGGCGTTGATGGATGCCACGTTGCCCTTCCTGATCGAGTCACTGTCGGCCCGGATGGCCTGGTTCGGGGTGCGACGTCACCCCCGTGGGGGGATCGAATGGATGGAGGGTCGCAGCGCCGACGGCGGCCCGGGACCCGATCCCCCGTTGCTGCCCACGCTCGAGTACCGCTGTCTGGACCGGGCCCAGGCGATTCGGCTGCGCCGCCTCCCGGATCGGGCCTCAGCGGTGGCCGTCCCCCTCGGCGCCCGCCGAGGTCGGCTGGGCATGCTCTATGCCGAGTCCAAGCTGAAGGCCGATCGGTTCCACGCGCCGGACCTGGAGTGGCTGGTTGCACTCAGCGTCCACGTCGCGGCCCGCCTCGAAGCCCTCCTGCTGGCCGAGCACGCTCCGGCGGGCACGCCACCAGCCTCGCTCGAGGCCCGAGGCCTGCTGCGCGACATCCAGATACGGCTCTTTCCCGACAGCCAACCCTCTTGGCCGGGGTACCGGCTGGCCGTTCACCACAAGGCGGGGTCACAGCGGGGTGGCGACGTGTATGACTATCTGACCATGCCCAACGGGATGGCCGCCATCCTGGTCGCCAACGCCAGCGGAGACCTGCTCAACACGCTGGTATCTGTCGCCGACGTGCGGGCCGCCTGCCGCGTGGCCGGCCTGCACGGCGATCCACCACGAACGCTGCTTCGCGAGATTGACTGGCTGCTTCAGGGAAGCCGTGGAGCGTGCACTCTGTCCGCCGTCCACGTGGTGATGAACCCCAAGAGCGGCAAGTTCGAGTACGCGACGGCCGGGGACATCGGGGCCGTCGTGATCGGCACCGCCGGCAGCCCACGGGTACTAACCAATCCGAACATCCCCCGTCTGGGATTGACGAAGTCGATGGAGTTCGCCGTGACCAGTGACCGCCTGAACCCTGGGGAGACCCTGGCCCTGTTCACGCCGGGTTGCGGAACCGCCTGTGACGGGTCGGGAGAGGCTCTGGGGGGCAAACGCATGGTCAAGGCCCTGCGCCAGAGCGCCGGCCTGCCGCCAGCCGACCAGTTGGATGAACTCCAGGCCGAGCTGGCCGCATACTTCAGAGATGGCTGCCAGCCTGACGATATCAGTGTACTGCTGGTGCGACGCGGGTGAAGGCAACTGTCACTGCTTTATTTGCAGTTTGAGCGGTGGGCCGCTTGCCTGGCCAGCGGGGTCCTGATATAGTTAGGGGTCTGCAGCGCCGAGCACCGCAACGGCGGCAACAGGGAAGGGCCTGTTGAACTCGCGACTGCAGGAGGGTGCGCGTGGCCCGTAGTTGGACCAACTTATCCGGCATCATCGGCCTGCTGGCCACGGCGCTGGTCGTTGGCTGTAACAGCGCGGGCGCCCCCGCGGCCGATAACGGCGGCGCCGCCACCCTGGGCCAGCGAGACGCCGGCTCAGCGGGCGCGGGCGGCTCGTCCACGGCGGCCAGGTGCATTAGTCAGGCCGATGACGAGGAGCTGGCCGGGCAGATCCTGGCGTTGGTCAACATCGAGCGGGCCCGGGTCGGTGTCACTCCGTTGACCGTCAGCGAGGAACTGACGTTGGCGGCCGAAGACTACGCCTGCACCCTCATCGGGGACGACTTCTTCGATCACGTCCATCCGGTCACCGGCGAAGGGCCCGGAGCGCGAGCGGCCGACGCGGGCTACGAGTATTTCGCCGTCGGTGAGAACCTTGCCGCCGGGCAGCCGACGGCGGCCGAGGCCTTCGAGGGGTGGATGAACAGCAAATCGCATCGCTACAACCTGCTCTCGCCGGAGTGGAGAGAGACCGGCATCGGTGTCCGCCGAGGCGGATCGTTGCGGGTCTACTGGGTGCAGGAGTTCGGTAAGCCGGTCCGCTCCGACTCGCTGGTGTTGAATCCGGAGGCGGAGCTTCTGGAGCCGGCCTACGGCGAATAAGCCCACCCAGCCCCCCATCACGGCTCTATCCGCACAGGCGACAACCTGCTAGAATCAGCCCCGTTATGAGTCGAGCCACGTCCCCGACGGGATCATTGTTTCAGAAGCCGAGGCACAAGGGCGTGCGGGTGGTCGTCACCGGCCAGGTCGGTATCGACAAGAAGCCCTTCCTGGAGAGCGTGGCGGCCATCGCCCGCGACCGCGGCAAGGAGGTGGCCGTCTGCCACGTCGGCGACATGATGTACGTCGACGCCCCCGACGTGGTCCCGGGCCGCATCCTGGACCTGCCCCGACAGCGGCTGGACTCGTTGCGGCGCAGCACCTTCAAGGACATCCTGGCCACGGCCGAGAAGGCGGAGAACCTGATCGTCAACACGCACGCCACGTTCCGCTGGAAGCACGGGTTGTTCTGCGCCTACGACTTCGACCACATGGTGAGCCTGGACGCCGACCTGTACATCACGCTGGTGGACAACGTGGACGCGGTGCACGAGCGGCTGGAGCGCGACCACGACCTGACCCACACGCTCAAGGACATCCTGGTGTGGCGCGAGGAGGAGATCGTGGTGACCGAGGCCCTGGCGGCCGCGGTCCGCGGCTACGGCTGCGCCTACATCCTGGCCCGGGGGATCGAGCGCGACACGGCCGAGTCCCTTTACCGCCTGATGTTCGAGCCGGACTGCAAGAAGGTCTACCCCTCGTTCCCCATGACGCACGTCATGGACATGCCCGAGGTACTGGCCGACATCGACACCTTCCGTCACGCTCTGGTCGAGCACTTCATCTGCTTCGACCCTGGCGACCTGGACGAGAAGCGGCTGCTGTTCGAGGCCGGCGCCGCCACTCAGCGGGGCGAGACGCAGATCACCGTCAGCGTCAACGGGCGCGACGTGGTCATCCCGGTGGCCGACGTGACTCAGGTGGCCAGCGACATCGACGGTCAGATCTACGCCCGCGACTTCAAGCTGATCGATCAGTCGGACATGATCGTGAGCTACGTCCCGGAGCTGCCCGGCGGCAAGCCCGGCCTGTCCTCCGGCGTGGAGCGCGAGCTGCAGCACGCCTACGAGTGCACCAAAGAGGTCTACGTGGTCTGGAAGCCGGACGCCGAGCCGTCACCGTTCATCACCAAGACGGCCACGAAAGTCTTCCGCAGCACCGAGGACGCGCTCAAGTTCTTCCAGTCGAAGAAGTACATCGGCGACTATCAACTCAACCTGCCGTCCAGCTTCACCGTCCCGCGCGAGCGCGGCCGGTTCGGCTAATCAGCCACGATGGGACGCATCGTCCTTCACGAGTTCTCCGCCGACTACACGCCGGATGAAGGCGAGATCGACCTGCGGCGCCTGCAGCGCGCCGTGGCCGAACTGATCGAGAAGGGCGCCGACGCGATCCAGCGCCAGGGTCACGACCTGGACGACGTGATCTTCGACCGCTTCGCGACGATGCGCTACGCTGGTGAGTCGGCAGCTTTGACCGTGCCCATCGAGTTCGTGACGAACGTGGGTCGCCTGCTGGCCCCGTTCCACGCCGCCGCGAGAAAGCGATTCGCCCGCCCCGACCCGAACGCCCGCGTCGAGATCATCGGTCTGAAGGTCGAGGTCGTGGCCGACCCCGACTGCCCCGTCGGCGGCAGCAAGTGGCGGTAAACTCCCCTGACTCTGGGCCCGGTTCGACTGGCGAAGCGCATTCACCTATGATTCCCGCCACCGTGGGAAGCTGACCTTCAGGGAGGTCATCCAGTGAGGGTCTACCTGGACGTATCGTGCCTCAACCGACCTTTCGATGACCAGCGGCAGACCCGGATACGCCTCGAATCAGAGGCTGTGACGCTGATTTTTGAGCGCTTCGACGCCGGGCGGTGGAGGCACGTCTCGTCGGAGATGGCCAGGATAGAGATATCCGCAATGGCCGATGAAGAGCGGAGACGACGCGTCCGGGCCCTTCTGCCTGGGCCGCGTGATATAATCAAGACCACCCCCGGTATCGTGCGCCGGGCGACGGAGTTGATGGATCTTGGCCTCAGGGCGGCTGATGCGGTGCATCTTGCCGCTGCAGAGCGGGCGAAAGCGGATGTGCTTCTGACGTGTGACGATCGGTTCTGTCGCGCGGCCCGCCGAAATAGGGCCAAGCTGAAGGTCGTGGTTGGAAATCCGCTGACCTGGCTGGCGGAGCAACTCGATGACGCAGACGCTTGAACAGATTCGACTGAACGGTTTGAAGGCCCTTCGCCAGAAGCTGGGGCGTGCGGGGATGATCCGATTCCTGCAACAGTTCGACCTGGGCCGAGGCGACTACGCCAAAGACCGCCACGCCTGGGTGGATCGCACGAGCCTCGAAGATCTTCGCAGGCCGAAGCGACCACGACGCCGGCCCACAACCACATCCCGGTAGACGAAGCGGCGCCTACTGAGTAGCGGTGGCCGCAAGTGGCGGTGATCCCACTCCATGACTGCCGGCAGTCGTGGACATGAGCCGTGCCTTGCGCGGCGAGACGATGGGTTCACAACTCAAGACGGGCCGCACGCGCGTGCAATCGTTCAACGCCGGGATCGAGGAAGTACGGCGGACGCACCAGCCCTTGAACTGAGTCCGCGCTCATAAGTGTGCGTTCGCGTTTGCCTGAGTCAGATGCCGCCGCCGGCGTCGCGGATCATCCGCCACACGCGCTCCGGGTTGCAGGGTAGCGTGCTCGGGGCCACGCCGATGGCGTCGTAGATAGCGCCGAGGACGGCCGGGACCGCGCCGATCAGCGGCGGCTCGCCGATGCCGCGGGCTCCGAACGGGCCGCCGGGGTCGTCGTTCTCCAGGATGAGGCACTCGACCTTCGGCACGTCGTGGATGGTCGGCAGGATGTAATCGGTGAAATTGGCGTTGAGGATTCGGCCTTCGCGGGTGACCACCTCTTCCATCAGGGCCATACCGATCCCCTGAGCCACGCCGCCGCAGATCTGGCCCTCGACGGCCTTGGGGTTGATGGCCTTGCCCACGTCGTGACAGGCCACGTGCCGCTCGACCTTCACCTCACCGGTCTCGATATCGACCAGCACCTGCGCCACGTGGGCGCCGAACAGATACGTGACAAACGCCTTCGGCGATTGCCCGGTGTCGAAGTCCTCGCAGACGGTCCGCGGCTTGAACAGGGTCCGGGCGTCGAGCGAGTATCCGCGCCGGCGTCCCTCGGCCACCAGGTCGGCCAGGGAGATGCGTCGGTCGGGATCGGCCGCGACCCGGGCGCAACCCTCGGCGATCTCGATCTCGTGCGGGTGCACCGAAAGATGCCTGCCGGCTACGTCCAGGAGTTGCTCCTTGACCTCCTCGGCTGCCATCCTGACGGCGTTGCCGCTGAAGTAGGTCTGCCGCGTGGCCGACGAGGAGCCCGATTCAGGCGTCAACATCGTGTCAGCCGAGACGACACGCACCTGCGACAGCTCCAGCCCCAATTCGTCGGCCGCGATTTGGGCCATCGTGTTGATGAGTCCCTGACCGACGTCCACGCCGCCGGTGTAGACGGTCGCCTTGCCGTCGTCACCGAAGGCCACGCGCGCCCGGGCGCAATCCGGGAAGCCGTCGCCGTAGCCCAGGCCGAAGCAAATGGCGCTCATGCCATACCCGCGGCGCAGGTGCGGCTCGGCCGGTTGGGTCGGCTCGCCCTTCTGGCGGAACCTGGCCATGGCCGCTTCGAGGCACTCCACGACCGTCGCGACCGGAATGCGCTGTCCGGTGGCCACGTCGTCGCCTGCCCGGATCAGGTTCTTGCGGCGCAGCTCGAGCCGGTCCATGCCCAGCTTGGCCGCCAGGCGGTCGATCATGCCCCCGCAGGCGATGGCCATCTGACAGGCGCCGAACCCGCGCATGGCCCCCGTGGGATTGTTGTTGGTATGGACGCCGTAGACGTCCACGCTGACGTTGGGCACGCGGTAGGGGCCGGTGGCGTGCGAAGAGGCTTTGCGCATGACGGCCAGCCCGGTCGAGGCATAGGCACCCTCGTCCGACCAGACCGTCACCTTGGCGGCGGTCAGCGTGCCGTCGCTCTTGGCTCCCACCGTGTACTCGACGCGGATGGCGTGCCGCTTGTGCCGGGCCCGCATCGACTCGGCCCGGTCGTAGCGAAGGGCCACCGTCTTGCCGGGGTGCTTCAAGGCAGCCAGGCCCAGGTAGATCTGAATGCTGATGTCCTCGCGTCCTCCGAACGCTCCGCCGGTGGCCGGCTGAATGATGCGGATGTGCTCCGGCTCGACTCCCAGAGCCAGGGCGATCAGACGGCGCTCCTCGTGAACCCACTGGCCGGAGACCTGAATCGTCAGGCCGCCGTCGGGCGGATCACCGGACGGCTCGTAGCGGGCCACGCCGGCCTCCAGGTCCAGAAAGGCGTGGTCCACCGTCTGGGTGTGGAAGGTCTCGGTGACCACCACGTCGGCTCGGGCCAGTGCCGCGTCCGTGTCACCCTTGCGGATGCGCTTGCCGCCCATGACGTTACCGCCCGGGTACAGCGGATACGCCCCTTCGGCCAGGGCGGCGTCGATGTCGCCGATGACCGGCAGCGGCTCATACTCGACCTTGACCGCACGGATGGCCTGGCTAACCACCCTTTCGGATGTGGCCACCACCAGCGCGACCGCGTCGCCCAGATAGCGCACGCGGTCTTCGGCCAGCGCGGGATGGTCCCGCCGGATCAGCCCGTGACGGTTGGTCCCGCCGACGTCGCTGTGGGTGTAGACGCCGACGACACCGTCCATGGCCCGGGCGGCCGACGTGTCGATGGAAACGACCCGGGCGTGGGCCTGATCGCTGCGAACGACGGCGGCGAACAGCTCGGCCTGTCCAGGGAACAGGTCGGCCCCGTACCGGATCGCGCCGGTGGTTATCTCCGCCCCGTCGAGCCGGCGGCAGGAGTGCCCCACGACCGGGTGTTCGTGCTCCGTGTAGGGCGTCGGGCTGGGCGGCGCGTCGATGCGTGGCGTCCGGCTCATGGGTTGCCCTCCCGGGCCGCCAGTTGCACGGCCTCGACAATCGACGCGTAGCCGGTGCAGCGGCAGATGTTGCCCTCCAACGCCACGCGCAGCTCCTGCTCGCCGGCGTCGGGATTCCGCTCCAGTAGCGCTTTGGCCGCCATCAACAGCCCCGGCGTGCAGTAGCCGCACTGGGCCGCACCCGTCTCGACGAACTTCTCCTGAACCGTGGCGAGCCGATCGCCATGAGCCAATCCTTCGACCGTGGTCACCCGCCGGCCGTGGACCTGCGCGGCGAGCACTAGGCAACTGCACGCCGGTTCGTCATCCAGCAGCACAGTGCAACTGCCGCACTCGCCTTCGAGGCAGGCGCCCTTGGTACCGGTCAAGCCCAGATGGTCGCGAAGGAAGGACAGCAGGGTGACGTCCTCCGGCACGTCGCGCTCGACGGCCGATCCGTTGATCGTGCATTCCAGGTGCCAGGCCATGTCACCCCTTGCCTTCCGAGTCGGCGCGTACCGCCCGCAGCAGGCGCCGCGTCAGCACGCCGCACATCGCCCGCCGGTAGTCGGCCGAGGCCCGCCAGTCGTCGATGGGGCGGACCTCGGTCATGGCGCACTGCGCGGCCTGATGGATCAACTCCTCGGTCAGCGGACCGGTGCCGATCAACCGTTCCGTCTCGGTCGCCCGCATCGGGACCGGGGCCACACTGCCGAACGCCAGACAAAGCCTCCCGTCCGGCCAGCGCGCCGCGGCCGCACACACCACGCTGATGTTCACCGCCCCGCGCTTGCCGATCTTGTACCAGGCCGTCGCCTCCAGCGCATCCGGCGCCGGAATGCGGATGCGTGAAATCAGCTCGTCGTCGCCCAGCGCGGTCTTGCGGTACTCCAGGAAGTAGTCCGCCAGCTTGATCCAACGGGCGCCCCTCGTGGCGTGGCTGATCTCGACCTCGGCGTCCAGTGCCAACAGAGCGGCACTCCCGTCCCCGGCCGGAGACGCAGTGGCCAGGTTGCCGGCGATCGTCCCGCGGTTGCGAATCTGCGGCCCGCCCACGCTTCGAGCGGCGTCGGCCAGACACCTGATGTCCAGCCGGGCCAACCGAGCGAACGTCACCCCGCCCCGCAGGAGCAGGGAACCGTTCTCGGTGTCGATGTCGCCGTAATCGGCCACACCCGACAGATCGAGGACCTCCTCGCCCAGCGACGTGCCCCGGTTCAACCCGACGATCAGGTCGGTGCCGCCGGCGAGCGGCGTGACCCGGCCACCCAGGTCGGCCTTGATGGCCAGCGCTTTGGCGAACGTGGCGGGGCGATGGAACATCGATTCCTCCGGGGCTGCCCCGGGTCAAGAGCCCGAATCCTGACTCGGGGGTTGTGAATCGGTCGGCGTCTTCTTACGGAGTTGTAGCACTTGGGGGGGTGGTTTCGCCAGTCGCCTTCGGCCGAGGCGGTGTCGGCTCGGTGGCGGTGGCCGGCGTCTCGATTTGACCGGTGGGCGCCGCTTCGGGTGCAGGTGTCGGTGTCACCATTCCGGGCGCGCCCGGTTGGGATCCGCCGGACTCCGTGGCACCGGACCGCAGTTGGACGACCAGAAGGACTGCGACCAACACTACGATGACCAGCCCGACCACGATCCAGGAGACCGGGATTCTTCCCAGGCGTGCCGGCCCCGTCGCACGGCTACCCGGCGTCGCGTCCGGCGAGACGCTCAGCGCCGCGCTCAACTTGTCGAGTTCGGCCGAACGAGCCTGACTGGTGTCGGCCGCCAGGCGACGGTCGCGGTATTCCCCGGTCTCGAGATCGCCCCCGCACCGCAGGCAGGTGGTGTCCGTCTCGCAGACGTCGGCCTGGCAGGCCCAGCAGCAACCCAGATACCGGCACAACCCGGGCGTCTCGGCCGCAAAACGCCATTGATGAGCGGTGGTCGGACCGCGAACGATGGTCGTCCGGGTCAGCACGCCGCGGCGAACCTGGCGGATCAACCGGTGCAGGGTAACTCCGGGGAACGGGCGCACGTGCTCCAGCACGTACCACGGCCCGCTGAGGGCACTCATCTTGGCCAGCATGGCGGGCGATAGATCCTGCCCGCATTGGTCGCAACTCAGTTGCGTCCGGCGAACGAGCTGCCCGCAGGACACGCAGGGCCTGGCATCGCCGTGCCAGACCTGATTGCCCAGCGGGCTCAGCGGGCCGATCCCCCGGCGGGCCCCCAGCTCGACCGCGCTGAGTCCGGTCGGGCGCAAATAAGCCGGCAGTTCGGTCCGATCGCCGCTGGTAGATCGCTTTGAGGCCGACGGTTGAGGCTTGTCCACGTTCTTAAGCTCCGCGAGCGATTCTATCGGTCGGTTCCCGGGCGGACAACCGAGCCGCTAGGCGGTCGGCCTGCACGGTTCCCAACCGGCAGGAGCCATGCGCAGGCAGGACTCGCCGCTGGCCTCCGGTGGGTCCAGTGCGGCGAGCAGTTCCGCGACGGTGCGACGCAGCAAGGGGTGGACGGCTTCGGCGGCGATCTCGGCCAGCGGCTCGAGCACGAAGCGGCGCAGGTGCATTCGGGGATGGGGGATCACCAGCGAGGCGTCGCGGCAGACCTCGCCTCCGTACAGCAACAGATCGATGTCCAGCGTACGGGGAGCGTCGCGCTCTCCGCGCTGTCGCCCCGCCCGCAGCTCGATCCGGTCGCAGGCTTCCAGCACCTCCCGTGGCGAGTGCGACGTGCGTAGCTCGACGGCGGCGTTGAGGTACGGACTCTGGTCCGGCCGTCCACCGACCGGCGAGGTCTCGTACACGCCCGAGCGCCGGAGGACCTCGATCCCAGGGTCACCCTGCAGGGCCTCAACGGCCCCAATCAACTGTCCCAGCCGGTCGCCGAGGTTCGCCCCCAGGCCCAGGTAGCAGATGTTCCGGCGGTCCTGCGTCATGGTCTGCTTGTGGGCGTGATGCGGCTCAACCGCTCGACCCCGAACGACCGCCAGTCCTATTCCGCGTCGTTGATGATGTTGATCATCAGCCGCAGCCGCCCGGCGCTGGCTCGGTTGTAATGGAAGACCAGCCGGGGCAGTTCGGCGTACTCGCCCTCTTCGTCCGGCAGCGCCCCCTTGGTCTGTCGGATGGCACCGCTTGCCACGATGTCGCCGAATTCGTCGTTCAGCCGGGTCACGGTCAAGTCCGGCAGCGGCGACTTCATACGGAGCACGAGGTCGTTGCGCACGTAGCGCGACGAGTGATAGCGGTGGTAGAAGTGCGTCAGTTCGCGGGCCGCGTTCTCGGCCACATCCGTCAGGTAGAACAGGTGCATGTCGTCCGGGCAGATCATGCCGGTTCGCAACAGCTCCGACTGCACGTAGGTGCGCCAGTGCTGCCAGTAGGTTCCGCCCGGCTCGTCCACCATGACCACCGGCATGGGCACGGTCTTGCCGGTCTGGACCAGCGTCATGGCCTCGAACCCCTCGTCCTGCGTCCCGAACCCGCCGGGGAACAGGGCGATGGCCCGGGCCTCCTTCACGAAGATCAGCTTGCGGGTGAAGAAGTATTTGAAGTTCACCAGCTTCTCGTCGTCGGCGATGATCGTGTTGGTGGACTGCTCGAAGGGCAGCCGGATGGCCACGCCGAAGCTGGCCTCCCGTTTGGCCCCGTGGTGGCCGGCCCGCATGATCCCGTCGCCCGCCCCAGTGGTGACCATCCAGCCGGCGTCGGCCATCAGTTCGGCGAACTTCACCGCCTGCACGTACTGGGGATGGTCCTCCGGCGTCCGGGCCGAGCCGAACATGCTCACCTTGGGCACTTCCGCATAGGGGGCGAACACTTTGAAGGCGTACCGCAGTTCCTTCAGAGCCGTGTTGAGGATCTTCAGCTCGCCGCGACCGCAGCGATCCCGGGCCAGCCGACAGATAGTCACCATCATCTCGCCCAGCAGGTCGCTGTCGTCGCTGGGCGCGAAACGGCCTATGAACTCCTCGATGGCTTTGGTCCGGGCCTCCGACCGATCGGAGCGCCGAGTGGCCTGGGGTGGGTTCTGTGTACTCATGCCTGTCTCCGGCTTGTCGCCAAACCTCGCAAGTTTAGCACGGATCGGCCGGGATCGCCATGACCTCCGCCCCCGTGTTTTCGCGCTCGCCGCCCGCCGCTACCATGGACCCATGCACGCCCGGCCCTACCTGACGGCCGACCTCCCCGGGATCGGCGGCACCGTCAAACACCGCTACGAGGACTTCCAGGTCCACGAGATCCCCCGCTACGAGCCGTCCGGCACCGGCACGCACACCTACTTCTGTGTCGAGAAGGCCGGCTTGACCACCGAACAGGCCGTCCGGCGGATAGCCTCCGCTCTGAACGTCAGGCCCCGGGACGTGGGCTACGCCGGCCTGAAGGACGCCCATGCCGTGACCCGACAGGTGCTCAGCCTCGAGCATGTCGATCCGCAGAGCGTCGAGCGCCTCGATCTGCCGGGCATCCGCATCTTGTGGGTCAACCGGCACACCAACAAGCTGAAGCTCGGCCACCTGGCCGGCAACCGGTTCACCGTATTGGTGCGCGATGCGGATGATTTCTCCGTCGAACCCGTCCGGGCGGTCCTGGATGTGCTTGCGCGCCGCGGAATGCCCAACTACTTTGGTCGGCAGCGGTTCGGCCACCGCGGTCACAACGCTGAAGTCGGGCTCGCCGCCCTTGGCGGGGACTTCGACGAGGCCCTGGCCGTCATGCTCGGCCGGCCCGGCGAGGCCGACACCGGGGCCGTTCTGACCGCCCGGCAACACGTCGAGCGAGGCGATTACCTGGCCGCAGCCGACACCTGGCCCGCCGCCTTCGACCACGAGCGCCGAGCGTGTCGGGCGCTTGCCCGTTGCGGCGATGCCCGGCGCGCCTGGCAGAGTCTGGACTGGAAGGCCCGACGACTGTACCTGTCCGCCCTGCAGAGCGATCTGTTCAACCGGGTCGTCGCGGCCCGGATCGAGAACCTCGACCGGCTCATGACCGGCGATCTGGCCGTCAAGCACGTCAACGGCGTGGTGTTCCCCGTGGCCGATAGCCGGACCGAGCAACCCCGCTGCGAGGCCTTCGAGATATCGCCGACCGGTCCGCTGTTCGGGCGCAAGATGCGCCAACCCACCGGCCTGCCATTCGACGTCGAGGCCCGGGCCCTTGCCGAGGCGGGTCTTTCGCCGACCGCCTTCACGGAGAAAGCGGCCGAACGCATGGACGGCACCCGCAGACCCTTGAGGGTGCGCCCGCAAGACGCGGAAGCGGATACCGGGCGCGACGATGACGGCCCCTATGTGAGAATCCGCTTCAGCCTGCCGCCCGGAGCCTACGCCACGACCCTGCTGCGCGAGGTCTGCAAGACAGACTCGATGTGACAACCTTCTGCTCAGCGGTCGGGCAGCGGCCGTCTTCGGTGCCCGTGATGAACTGCGAACGCCGAGCGGGCGGGATGCTCCGGGGCTGCCCATCGCCGCATCTATGTAAAAAAGTGTATGCAACCTCGTCGGCAGGTCATCCAGCGAGGCGGGAACGGGCATTCGAGCGATGCGTCCGTCGCCGGGGCTCACCGATGACGTTTTCAATGGTGATATTAGGCCGGAGGGAGGAGCGTATGCGCGCTAAGCCCCGCGACGAGCGAACAGTCCGGGTCCACGCCGGTCATCTACCCGCACACACGTCACCCCGCGATCGACCAATCAGGAGCGATAACATGATCCCACCGATGAAAACCGCCCTGCTGACCCTGGGCGCGGCACTGATTCTCGCCTCCGCGAGTGTGACGGCTGGTCCTGTGGTCAAGGATCCTCCCGGTCAGTCTAGTCCGCCTATCCACCTGGAGCGACCGGACGACCGGCCGGCTGACGGCTCCGTCCCGGCGCCGCCGCCGGTACACCCGCCTCGCGTGGTTCGCGACGGGTTCCAGCACGTCCAGGTCAACGTGGACGACGATGGCAACGACATTCTCTACGATGCGGCCAATGAGCCTTCCATCGCCGTCGATCCCAACGACCCCAGCAGAATCGCCATCGGCTGGCGACAGTTCAACAACATCGCCTCGAACTTCCGACAGGCCGGCGTGGGCTACAGTCAGGACGGTGGGCACACCTGGACCTTCCCCGGCGTCCTCCAGCCCGGCGAGTTCTCCAGCGACCCGGTGGTGGCCTCCGACGCCGACGGCACCTTCTACTACTACGCTCTGCAACCCAACCGCGGCCCCGGCCAATGGGCCTGCTACCTGTACAAATCGTCCGACGACGGCGCGACCTGGCCGATCAACCGCTACGCCTTCGGCGGCGACAAATCCTGGTTCACCATCGACCGCACTGACCTTCCCAGTCGCGGCCACATCTACGCCGCCTGGAGCCTCTTCGGAAGTTGCTGCGGGCTCAACACCTTCAACCGCTCGACCGACGGCGGGCTGACCTTCGACACGCCCATCACCGTCCCGCAGAACCCGCGCTGGGGAACGCTGGTCGTCGGGCCAAACGGTGAGGTCTACGTCGTCGGCGGAGCGAGCAACGGCGGGTTCGTCGTGGCCCGATCCACGAACGCTCAGGACCCCGGCCAGACGCCGACGTTCGATCAGATAAGCACGGTCAATCTCGCCGGGAACTTCGCCTTCGGCGGCGGGCCCAACCCGGACGGCCTGTTGGGACAGGTCACCATCGACTGCTGCTACGCCCCCGGACCGGACTTCGGCAACCTCTACGTGCTGGCCTCGGTTGATCCCCCCGGGCCCGATCCCCTCGACGTCCACTTCACCCGCAGCACCGACGGCGGCCTGACCTGGACCAACCTCACTCGCATCAACGATGACCCCACCAACAACGGCGCCTGGCAATGGTTCGGCACCATGTCGGTGGCGCCCAACGGCCGGATCGACGTCGTCTGGAACGACACGCGCAACGACCCCGCCGCGAACACTTCCGAGTTGTACTACTGCTCGTCACAGGACGGAGGCCTGACCTGGTCGGAGAACGTGCCCATCAGCCCGCCCTTCAACCACTTCCTCGGCTACCCTAACCAGAACAAGCTCGGTGATTACTACGACATGATCTCCGACAACCTCGGCGCACACCTGGCCTGGGCTGCTACGTTCACCGGAGGACAGGACGTCTATTACGTTCGCATCGGGGTCAACGACTGCAACGGCAACGGCATCCACGACGCCGACGACATTGCCGACTGCGATGGCAGCGCCTGGTGCAGCGACTGCACCAGCAACGGTATCCCCGACGGATGCGAGCCCGACTGCGACAGCAACGGCGTGGCCGACAGTTGCGACATCGCCGACGGCACCGCCCAGGACTGCAACACCAACGCCATCCCCGACAGTTGCGACATTGACAGCGGGCGCAGCAAAGACTGCAACACCAATGGCACGCCCGACGAGTGCGAAACGGACTGCAACGACAACAAAGTCCCCGATGACTGCGATGTCGCGGTCGGCACCAGCGAGGACTGCAACGGTAACGTCGTTCCCGACGAGTGTGAAACCGATTGTAACGCGAACCTGATTCCCGACGAATGTGACATCACCGCGGGAACGAGCGCCGACGCCGACGGCAGCGATGTGCCCGACGAGTGCGAAGTCCCCACGCTCTTCGTGCAGCAATCGGCCGCAGGCGCCAACTACGGAACCACTTGGACTGATCCGTACAACGATCTGCAGGACGCCTTGCGCGTGGCGGGTTCGCCGGGTGCGGCCGTGACCGAGATCTGGGTGGCGGCCGGCACGTATTATCCCGACGCGGGCACGGGCGAGCGCGACCGCTCCTTCGTACTGAAGAACGGGCTGGCGCTCTACGGCGGGTTCGCCGGCGGGGAGTCCAGCATCAGTGAGCGCGACCCGGCGGCCAACCCCGCCGTGCTCAACGGCGACCTGGCCGGCGACGACACCCGGGCCCTGCCCACCAACGAGGAGAACAGCTACCACGTGGTGGTCAGCAGCGGGACCGACGCCTCGGCGATCCTGGACGGCTTCGTCATCACCGGGGGCAACGCCGACTCCGCCGCTTTCCCCCACTTCAACGGCGGCGGCATCCTCAACGACACCGGCAGCCCCACCATCAACGACTGCGCCATCGTGGCCAACACGGCCATCAGCGGTGGCGGGATGCACAACGACGACGGCGCTCCGGCGGTGACCAACTGCCTGTTCGGCGGCAACAGGTCCACCGGCAACGGCGGCGGGTTCTACAACACCGGCGGCAGCGCCGACCCGCTCCTGGAGCAGTGCTCCTTCACCGCCAACAGCGCCGCCACCGACGGCGGCGGGGTGTACAACATCGGTAGCGGGGCCGACCTGGCCCTGATTAACTGCGCCCTGGTCCGCAACGCGGCCGGGGCCCACGGCGGCGGGGTGCGTTCCTTCTACGCTGGGGTGACCACGCTGACCAACGGCATCCTGTGGGCCAACGACGACGGCGGTCCGTCCGACCAGTCGGCCCAGATCAAGGCGGACGGCACCGCGGCCGCGGTGAACTACACCTGCGTCCAGTACCTCAGCGGGCTGGGCGGCGCGGGCAACATCGGCGGTGCTCCGGCCTTCATCGACGTGAACGGTTCGGACAATCAAATCGGCACGGCGGACGACGATCTGCGTCGGGGGGCGGGCTCGGCCTGCACCGACGCCGGGGACAACGGGGCCGCGGGCCAGGCGGTCGACGCGGCCGGGAACCCCCGCTTCGCCGAGGACCCCATCGCGCCGAACACGGGGTCCGGCACGCCGCCGCTGGTGGACATGGGTCCGTATGAGTACCAGGACGACTGCAACACCAACGGGGTGATCGACAGCGTGGACCTGGACGTCGGCACCAGCGCCGACTGCAACGACAACGGGGTGCCGGACGAGTGCGAGCCGCCGTCGGACTGCAACACCAACGCGGTGCAGGACATCTGCGACATCGCCCTGGGCACCAGCGGGGACTGTGACACCAACGGCGTTCCGGACGAGTGCGAGCCGGGCTGCAACGACAACGGTGTGCCCGACGCCTGCGACATCGCCGTGGGCACCAGCATGGACTGCAACACCAACGCGATCCCCGACGAGTGCGACATCGCCGAGGGCACCAGTCTAGACTGCACCGGCAACGGGGTGCCCGACGAGTGCGAGCCGGACTGCAACACCAACGGGGTGGCCGACAGTTGCGACATCCTGGCCAGCACCTCGACCGACGGGGACGTCGACGGCGTGCCCGACGAGTGCCAGGGCGTGGCCGAGGTGCACAGCGTGCACGAGCACGGGGCGGCCGGTGAGTTCGCCCTGCTGCTCTACGACGCCGACGGGTCGGCGGTGAACATCGAGCCCCGGCTGAGCGGGGGCGGCCGGCTGGAGGTGACCTTCGAGATCGAGATGGACCCGGTGACGGCCACCGACCCGGACCATGTTTCGATCGTGGGCGTCAACTCGGGCCCCTACGCCGGCTCGGTGAA
>DATKXO010000041.1:0-10150 GCA_035528995.1 Phycisphaerae bacterium
GATCATCGCCGGCGTGTTTGCGGCGGCCATCAGCAGCTTGGATTCCATCATGGCGGCGCTCAGTCAGACGACGATGTCCGCGTTCTACCTGCCCGTCCGCCGAAGGCGACGCGAAGCCAGTCGGACAGCCGGACATCCGCTGGACGATGCCGCGGAGGATCGGCGCAACGTCCGGGTGTCGCGGCTTTTCGTGATTCTTTGGGGCGTGATCCTGTGCGTCCTGGCCGTGGTGGCCGAGGCCGCTTCCCGACGGTATCCCTCCATCCTCGATCTGGGCCTGGCCATGGCGGGCTACGCCGGAGGCGGGTTATTCGCCGGATTCCTGCTCGCGTTTCTGCCGCTGAAGATCGACGGGCGCGGGTATCTGTTCTCCGCGCCCCTTTCGCTTCTGACCGTGTTCGCCCTCGTCTGGCACGCGGAATGGGCGCAATGGACCTGCTGGATCGCCGGGGCCGCCCTGGTCGCCGCCTGGCTGTGCGCTCTGCTCCACCGCCCCACCGGCACGCCTCGCTACGGCAAACGATTCCTGGAAACCCTCGTCCTGCTGGCCGGAGTCGGCCTGATGATCTGGCTCTGCCGGTATGGCTATTGGCAGGTCCCGGACGAGAACGGCGAGATCATAAGTCGAACGATCGCCTGGCCCTGGTACGCGCCGGTCGGCAGCGTCGTCGCCTTCGTCTGGGGCTATCTGCTGTCCAACCCCCGTGCCAACGCAACGTCGCCCCACGTCCGGTCGAGCTGAACGAGCATCACCTCAACGGCCCGACGGCCGCGGAAAGGGCTTATCGTCCGCCAGCCACAGGAACGCCAGGCTGGGTCGGATCGCCGGCGGCAGAATGACGCGAACGACCAGCCGGGCCAACGGACGGCCGAAGTTGACACCGGCCAACCCGCCGAGCAACTGCACGCTGGCATGCGATGCCATGTACGGCACGCCCCAGACGAACAGGTGCGGTGCCTGTTGGCTCCAGTAGAGCGCGACCACGCCCCCCGCTGCAAGAGGCATGCCCAGCATGAGCCCGACGTGCGCTACCCGCCGCCAGTGCGGGCAGACCACCACGGCGCACAGCCCGCAGGCAAACGCGATTCCGAAAGAGCAGGCCAGGATCGAGGTGACGACCAGATTGTAATCCTCGTAGTCGGTGTCGGGCTGCAACGGACCGGTGCGGACCCACGTCTGGATCGTGGTGTTGCCGATCCGCTGCACCCGGGTACCTCCCGAGATCGTCAGCTCGTCCAACATCACCTGGCTGATTCCGACCTCTGCCATGCCCAGGAGGAAGAACCCGGCGACGACCCCCAGAATCCAGCCCGCCAGCAGCAGCGAGGTCAGCCGCCGAAGCCACGGCCGCAGCGCCGTCGAGGCGTTGTTCGCCGCCTGGAACCGGCCACACTCCGGACAACGCACCACCGGGATTCCTGTGCTCGGCTCGCGGTGCACCGCCAGCGTGCGCAGGTTGTAGCCGCATCCCTCGCAGAAGCAGTCCAGGTCGATGCACGCGACCGGAGCGCCGGCGGTCTTCGAAGGTACAACCCGCGCCGTCAAGATTGCCTCGTTTGACTCCCGCATGGTCTGCTCTGCCTGCCCGGACCTTCTCATCGGCGCACACACACCCGTCTGGACGGGCCTCCTGTGCCGGTCACGAGCGGAGATTCGCTGGTTCGATCGAAATATTCCGGGCCTGCCAATCGGCACGGAAGGCCTCGAGCACGCCCACCAAGCCGACGCTGGCCGTGCGTCGGAGCCGCCCGGGCCCCCGCCCGGTGTTTCAGCACCTGAAGGACGCTTGGATTTTCTATCGGACCATGGTATCTATGGGTTGATCGAGATGCCGCCTATGAATCGAGAGCAGCCGTTGGCTGATCGCGTACCGTCCGGCCGCACGCCGCCCGGCACCAGCGGTCGCGGTGCGCGCCCGGCGGCTCCGTATGCAGAGCACTTGCGATGAGCGCATCACCGGGACATGAGATTCTCACCGGCGACCCCGGCACGCGCGCCTGCCTGCTGGGCAACCTGGCCATCGTCCGCGGCGGCCTGGAGGCCGGCGTGCAGTTCTTCTCCTGCTATCCGGGAACACCCTCGTCCGAGATCGGCGACACCTTCGCCAGAATCGCCAAGGACGCCGGCGTCCTTTTCGAGTACTCCATCAACGAGAAGATCGCCGTCGAGGCCGCCTTTGCCGCCAGCCTGGCCGGCGCCCGGGCCATGTGCGGCATGAAGCACCTGGGCCTGAACTACGCCGGTGACCCCATCTCGACCATGCCCTACGTCGGCGTCAACGGAGGAATGGTCATTGTCTCCGCGGGCGATCCCTCGGCCATCACCAGCCCCAACGAGCAGGACCAGCGCCACTTCTCGCGCTTCCTGTATCTGCCTGTCTTCGATCCCGCGACGCCCGAGGACGCCTTGAGCATGACGCGCTACGCCTTCGGGTTCTCCGAAAGGACGAACCTGCCGGTCATCCTCCGTCCGACGACACGGGTGTGTCACAGCAGCGGCATGGTCGAGTTCGGCCCCCTCCCCACCGAGAGGAACCAGATCCGCTTCGAGAAAGACCCGCCGCGTTACGTGCCCATCCCCAGCAACGCCCAGCGCATGCGCCTCGAGCTGACCGAACGCTTCAAACGGGCCGAGGCGGAGCTGGAGCAATCGGGCTTCTTCCCGCGAACCGGCCGGGGGCGGTCCGGGATCCTGGCCGGCGGCGTCGCCTACGCTCACGCCCGGCAGGTGGTCGAGGAGCTGGACCTGTACGAGCGGGTCACGCTGCAGAAGATCGGCGCCTATCCCATCCCCGACAAGGTGCTGGCCGAGTTCCTGGCCGGCGTGGATTCGGTCCTGGTGATCGAAGAGCTGACCCCCTTTGTCGAGGAATGCGTGAGTTTGTACGCATTCCGGCAGCACCGCCAGCTCCCCGTGTTCGGCAAGCACAGCCGGCACTTCCCGCAGGAATTCGAGTACTCCATCGAGCTGGTCGACGATGCGATCCGGGCCTACGTCCGGCAGGAGAGGCGCCCCCGGGCCGCGGCAACCGTGCCGGAACTGCCCTCGCGCCCGCCCGTGCTCTGCGCCGGTTGTCCGCACCGGGCGAGCTACTACGCCATCAGAAAGGTCTTCGGCGCCGACACCATCTATTGCAACGACATCGGCTGCTACACGCTGGGGTATGGCGAGCCGCTCGACGCCTGCGACGTCCTGCTCTGCATGGGTTCCTCCATTAGCCAGGCGTCCGGGCTCTCGCGTGTCACCGGGCGGCGCACCGTCGCCTGTATCGGTGATTCCACGTTCTTCCACAGCGGTCTGCCCGCCCTGACCAACGCCGTGCAGGCCGATGACGACGTCACCGTGATCATCCTGGACAACTACGTGACCGCCATGACCGGGTTCCAGCCCAGCCCGACGTCGCCTCCCCACAATGGGGACCCGCGCGCACCCACGGAACCGAAAGCGCCGCCGGAGGACACGCGAGGCCCTGCTATTGAAAAGGCGGTGCGCGGTCTGGGCGTCAAGCGCGTTTTTTCGGTGGATCCGTTCAATGAGGAGAAGACGCTCGCGGCCCTGAAGGCGGCCAAGGACGGCAGCGGCGTGAACGTGGTCGTGTCCCACGCTCCCTGCGCCGAAGTGACTCGCCGGCGCTCCAAGGGCAAGCTGAACAAGCCGTTGGCGATCGATCAGCAGCGCTGCAACCAGTGCGGTTTGTGCATCCGGTTGCTGGGTTGTCCCGCCGTCTACGTCGCCGACGGCGAGCACGTCATCGACGAGAGCCTCTGTAACGGTTGCGGACTCTGCGCCCGCGTCTGCCAGCGCGACGCCATCCAGCCAGTGGCTGCGGAGGGGGTCTAGATGAACGCCACGCCCGACCGCGACAACGGCACCGGCTGGCGCATGCTCGTCGCCGGAACCGGCGGGCAAGGTGTGCTCACCGCCGCACGGCTGCTGTGCGACTGGCTGGTCGATCGCGGCCACAGCGTCGTCAGCGGTCAGTTGCACGGCATGGCTCAGCGCGGCGGCAGCGTGCAGTCCTCCGTCCTGGTCGATTGCGGGATCAGCCCGGTCATGCCGCGCGGGCGGGCCGACTACGTCCTGGGCTTCGAGCCCGTCGAGGCCGCCCGGGCCCTGCCCTTCATGTCCTCCCGCACCGTGGTCTACGTGAACACCGCCCCCGTCATCCCGTACGTCCTGGCCCAGCGATCTGTCCGTGACGGGACCGAAGCGAAGTACCCGGACCCAAAAGAGCTCGCCGACGCCATCCGAGCCGTCACGCCACACCTGTTCACCTTCGACGCGACCGAGCGAGCCGTCGAGGCCGGATCGGCCGCCACCCTCAACATGATCATGGTCGGCTGCCTCCTCGGATCGGGACTCCTGCCCCACACCGCGGACAGCTTCTGGACGTTAGTCTCGAACAAGATGCGGCAGGACCTGATGGACGTCAATCAGCGCGCGTTCTCCAGCGGTGTCGAGTTGGGAAGGCGGCTTCAGTGAGCCGGAACGAAGCCATGAAGCTCAAGGTTGGCATCGATGTGGGCGGCACGTTCACCGATTTCCTCGTCACCTCACAGGAGGGAGCGCCACGAGTCTACAAGGTGCTCTCGACGCCCTCCGACCCGTCCATCGGCCTGATCAACGGCCTGAGCGAGATCGCCGCCGACGTGGGAACCTCGCTCAACGAGCTGGCCCGCTCCATCGAGACCATCGTCCACGGCACCACCGTGACCACCAACGCCGTCCTCACCGGCACCGGGGCCAAGACCGCCCTGCTGACCACCGACGGCGTCCGTGACGCCCTCGAGATGCGCCGCGGCATCCGCGAAGAGCAGTACAACAACCGCTACACCAACGTCGTGCCGCTCGTGCCGCGCTATCTGCGCTTCCCGGTAAAGGAGCGCCTGGACTACGCCGGCCGCCCGCTGCAACCGCTGAACGTCGACGACGTCCGCCAGGCGATCCGCCTCTTCGAGAAGGAACGGGTCGAGGCGGTGGCCGTCTGTTTCATGAACTCCTTCGCCAATCCGCAGCACGAACAGGAGGCGGCCGACCTCGTCCGCCGGGAACTGCCCGGTGCCCACCTCACCGTGTCATCCGAGCTGCTGCCCTCCATCCGCTTCTACGACCGGGTCAGCACCACGGTGCTCAACTCCTACGTCGGCCCCATCCTGAGTTCCTACCTGGATCGCCTGGTGGCCCGGCTGCGGGAGATCGAGTTCGGCGGCGTGCTTATGCTCATGCAGTCCAACGGCGGCGTCATGTCGCCCGACGTGGCCTACAGCGGACCCGCCCGGACGCTGCTCTCCGGGCCCGCCGCCGGACCCAGGGCCGGCCTGGGGTACGCCCGCCTCCACGAACACAACGACTGCATCACCGTCGACATGGGCGGCACCAGCTTCGACGCCGCCCTGGTGCAGAACGGCCACGCCACCGTGGTCACCGAAGGCGAAATCAACCGCTATCGCATCGCCCTGCCCATGCTCGACATCGTCACCATCGGAGCCGGCGGTGGCAGCATCGGCTGGATCGACGAGGGCGGCCTGCTCCGCATGGGACCGCAGAGCGCCGGCGCCGACCCCGGCCCGGCCTGCTACGCCAAGGGCGGCACCCTCCCCACCTGTACCGACGCCGACCTCATCCTGGGCTATCTCGATCCGGACTTCTTCGCCGGTGGCAAGATCAAGCTCGACAGGCAGGCTGCTCGCGACGCCGTCGCCGAGCACATCGCCGGGCCGCTCGGCATGTCCGTCGAGGAGGCGGCGGCCGGCATGTACCGCGTCATCAACACCAACATGGCCCACGGCGTGCGCCGGATAACCATCAAGCGAGGCTTCGACCCGCGGGAGTTCCCCATCGTTGCCGCCGGAGGCGCCGGTCCCCTGCACGCCTGCATGATCTGCCACGAGCTGGAGGTCCCTCTGTTCATCGTGCCGCGAGAATCGTCCATCTTCTGTGCCGCCGGCATGCTCATGAGCGACCTGCAGCACGACTTCGTCTCGTCCTTCGTCTCGCCCTTCGATCGGCTGGACTGGGCCCGGCTCAACTCCGTAGTCGACGGCATGATCGAGCAGGGAACGGGTCTATTGGCCCAGGAGCACGTCCCCGACGACCAGCGCCGCTTCACCTTGAACCTGGACTGCCGGTACACCAAGCAGTACCACGAGGTCTCCTTCCCCGTGACGCTCGAAGCGGTGCGCAACGCCGACGCCGCCACCATCGCCCGCTCCTTCCACGCCGACCACAACCGCATGTACGGCTACTCGCTCGAAGACGAGGGCACCGCCATCGAGCTGATCAACGTCCGGGTGCGGGCCGTCGGCCTCACCGACAAACCCGCCTACCCCACCGAGCCCTACGACGGAAAGGACGCCCGCACCGCCCTCAAGGGCGAGCGGCCCGTCTACCTCCCCGAGGAGGGCGCGTCCCGCCAGGTGCCCGTCTACGACGGCCACAAGACCCGTCACGGCAATCTCATCACCGGCCCCGCACTCATCGAGCAGGTCAACACCACCGTCCTGCTGACTGCCACCTTCGACTGCCTCTGCGACGAGCACGGCAGCTTCGTCGTCTACCGCAAGGACCACCGGCCCCGGCTCACCCAGCGCCTGCAGGAGATGATCGCATGAGCGACGTGGACCCCATCCTGCTCTCCGTTTTCGCCCGGGCCTTCAAGTCCATCACCGACGAGATGAGCATCTCTCTGCAGAAGACCACCCGATCCCCCATCCTCTGCGAGGCCAAGGACTTCGTCACCGGCGTCTACGACGGCCAGGGCAACATGCTCGAGCAGACCGAGAACCTGCCCATCCTGTCCTTCTCCCTCGGCCCGGTCTGCAAGTACATCGTCAAATACTTCGGCGACGACATCCATCCCGGCGACGTCATCTTCCACAACGACGTCTTCAGCATGGGCAACCAGAACAACGACGTGGCCGTCTACAAACCCATCTTCTTCGAGGACAGGCTGGTGGCTTGGTCGGCCTGCAAAGGACACCAGGCCGACATCGGCGGCGCCGTCGCCGGCGGATACAACCCCAACGCAACCGAAGTGTGGCAGGAGGCCCTCCGCATCCCCCCGGTCAAGGTCTACGACCAGGGCCGCTTCCGAAAGGACGTCTGGGACCTCATCTTCGCCAACATCCGCTTCGACATCGTCCAGCAGGACATGCGGGCCCAGATCGGCTCCTGCGTGGTCGGCGAGCGCCGCATGCTCCGCCTGCTCGAGAAGTACGGCCTCGACCGTTTCGAGGCCCACAAGCAGGCCCTCTTCCAGGCCACCCGCAAGATGATGGAGGCCGAGATCGCCAGCATCCCCAACGGCGAATATCGCGGCGAATCGACCATCTACTACGACGGCAAAAACAAGGGCAAGCAGTACAAGATCCGCGTGAAGATCACCGTGGCCGACAAACGCATCACCTTCGACTACGCCGACACCGACGCCCAGTCCAACGCCTTCGTCAACGGCACCTACACCTCCAGCGCCTCGGCCGCCGTCCTGACCTTCCTCCAGATGGTCAACCCCGGCATCCCGCACAATCAGGGCATGGTCGAGCCCATCGACATCCTCATTCCCGAGGGGACCATCCTCAACGCGGCCTTTCCCGCGGCCACCACCTACGGCAATCACCTGTGCCCGCCCAACGCGGACGCCATCGCCCGCGCCCTGTCCCCGGTCGTCCCCGAGCGCGTGACGGCCGGCTGGAACCACCTGCTCTGCTCCCTGACCACCGGCACCGATCCGCGAAGCAACGACAAGTACGTGGACATCTGCTTCATGGGTCTCAAGGGCGGCTCCGGCGCCGTTCGCGGAACCGACGGCTACGACCACATCGGCATGATCGACGCCTCCGGCGGTCTGCTCGACCAGGACTACGAGATGTTCGAGCAGCAGACCCCCCACCGGCTCATCCGGCACGAGTACCTCCGCGACTCGGCCGGCGCCGGCCAGTGGCGCGGCGGCCTCGGCGTCGAGACCATCTTCGAAATCGGCGCCGACAACACCCAACTGGTCGTCTTCGGTGACGGCGACGTCGAGGGCGCCTTCGGCCTGTTCGACGGCGGTGACGCCAGTCTGAATTCCATCACGCTTCGATACCCGGACGGAAAGGACTATCGCCCGCTCAGTCTGGACCTGATCGCAGGCGTGCCGGCCGGCACCGTCTACCACCAGGAGGCCGGCGGAGGCGGCGGCTACGGCCACCCGCACAAACGCCCGGCGGACGTGGTGGCCGCCGAGGTGCGTAACGGCGTCATTTCGGCCGACGCCGCCCAAAGTACCTACGGCGTCGTGGTCGATCCGGAAACCTTCCAGGTTGACGCGGAAGGGACGGCGCGCTTACGCGGTTAGCGCCCGTCGGAGAGGAAACCGGCTTATGGATTTCGCACTCTCCCCCGAGCAGCACCTGTTGCAGGAAACCTGCGCCCGCTTCTCCGACGAGCGGATCAAGCCGCAAGCGGCCGCCATCGACGAAGCCAGGGAGTTCCCACGCGAGCTGTTTGCCGAACTGGCCGACCTGGGTTTCTTCGGCCTGCGCTACCCCGAGTCAGTCGGCGGCAGCGGCGCGGATACGGTCACTTACTGCCTCGCAATCAGCGAGATTGCCCGCGGCTCGCTCTCGCTCGCAGCACTGGCCGCCATGCAGTCCCTGATGGGCACGCATTTCCTGTACTCGCGCGGCGACACGAGTATTCACGAAAGGTTGCTCCAGCCGGCGATCAGAGGCGAGAAAATCGGCACCATCTGCATCACCGAGCCCAACGCCGGCAGCGACCTCTCCGCCATCGCCACCTCGGCCGAAAAGACCGCCGACGGCTATCGCCTCAACGGGCAGAAGACCTGGATCACGTCGGCGGCCCTAGCGGATTTCTTCACGGTCTTCGCCCGCACTGGCAAGGACAAGCCGCTGACAATCTTCCTGGTCGAGCGCGACTTCCCCGGCCTGTCGGTCGGCCGGGAGATCGAGAAGATGGGTTGCCGGGCGACGTCCAACACCGAGGTCTTCTTTGAAGACTGCTTCGTCCCCGACGACCATCGGCTCGGTGCAGAAGGGGATGGTGAGGGCGCACTACGCGAGATTCTGGCGGAGATTCGCATCATGACCGGTGCCCTTGCCGTTGGTGTCGCCCGGGCAGCGCTGGACGACGCGGTCGAGTATGCCGGGCAGCGCGTGCAGTTCGGCCGGCCGATCAATCGCTTCCAGGCGATCCAGATGCACTTGGCCGAGATGGGAACCGATCTGGAGGCCGCCACACGGCTCGTCCACTACGCCGCCTGGCTCAAGGACAACAGCGAGTCGTATCAGGCCTATCAGAGCCAGGCCGCGATGGCCAAGCTCTTCGCCACGGAGCGAGCGACGGACATCTGCGACAAGGCCACGCGAATCCTCGGCTCCTACGGCTACGCCATGGAGTTCGGGGCCCAGCGATACTTCCGCGACATCCGTTTTACGCTCTACGGAGGCGGCACCAGCGAGATTCTCAAAACGCTCATCGCCAGAGAGATGACCAAGTGACGCAGCGCGAACCGAGGGCGGTGCCTGTTGTTCGGACCGCTCGGCCGGACTCGCCTGCGATCGTCCCGCGAAGGGAATCGAACACATGACCAGAACTCGGCCGGTTCGCGTCCTCTTTGCCAAGCCCGGCTTGGACGGTCACGACGTCGGCGCCAAAATCGTCGTCCGGGCTTTGAGGGAGGCCGGCTTCGAGGTCATCTACACCGGCCTCAGAAAAACGCCCGAGCAGATCGTGGCCAGCGCCCGCGATGAAGACGTCGACGTCATCGGCCTGTCCATCCTGTCCGGTTCCCACCTGCCGATCTGCCGGCGGGTCAGGGACCTGCTCACCGAAGCGGGCCTGCAGGACGTCCTCTGGCTCGTAGGCGGCAACATCCCCAGCAAGGACAACGCCGAACTCGAGAACCTCGGCGTGGACGGCGTCTTCTCCGTCGGCACTCCGACTCAGGCGATCGTGGACTTTATCCATGGGAAGTGCTCATGAAGGACCGGCAAAACGCTGATCTCGACCCCGTAATCAACGAGTCCGGCATCGAAATCAAGCCGCTATACACGCCCGACGACGTCGAACGCACCGGCCGCCCCGACGACATCGGCACCCCCGGCGAATACCCCTTCACCCGCGGCATTCACCGCCAGATGAACCGCA
>DATKXO010000042.1:0-10275 GCA_035528995.1 Phycisphaerae bacterium
GGTCAACCTCGGATCGGGTCTGTGCTACGTGGACATCGCGGTCGGCCAGGGTGATCAAGTCGAGGAAGGTGCCGTCGTCCGAACGCACTTCACGCTCTGGCTGGAAGACGGGCAGGTCGCGGATTCGAACGCCGCACCGGACGATCCGGAGGAGTTCACGTTCGGCGCGGGTGACGTGGTGGACGGCCTGGAACTGGGCATGGAGTTCATGCGTGAAGGCGGCTGGCGACGCATCGTCATACCATCGGAGTTAGGTTACGGCGCCACGATCGTGTCCGGCATCCCGCCGAACTCCACCCTCATCTACAACATCGAGCTGGTCGAGATCGTTCTGGACGACGAACCACCGTCCAACGACAACTCCGTCTCGACGAATGGAGATGAGCCCGATGACGGCCAGCCGACCGGCAGCACCATCTACTGGATGGACGTGGAGACCGACCTGCTGCAACGGTTCGACCTGGACAGCTCGGAGGTGATTGACCTGGCCGCTACGGGCACGATCGACCCGGCGGGCCTGGCCCTCGACGGCGTCGGGGGGAAGGTCTACTGGCCCGAGACCAGCAACGCGAGAATCCAGCGGGCCAACCTCGACGGCAGCGAGCCCGAGACCCTCGCCATCGAGGGCCTCCGATACCCGGCCGGCGTGGCACTGGATCTGGATAACGGGCTCATCTACTTCACCGACCGCTTCACCAACAAGGTGCGGCGGGCAAACCTCGACGGCAGCAACGCCGAGGACCTGGTGACCGAGGAGCAGGGCGCGGATGACCCGCAAGGCATCGCCCTGGATGTGCCCGGCGACAGGATGTACTGGGCGGATTCAGCCACCGACTCCATCTGGTCGGCCGACCTGGACGGCAGCGATGCTCAGGAGATCATTCAACGGCCCGCGTCGATTCTGTTTGACATCGCGCTGGACCCGGAAGAGGGAATGCTCTACTACACCGACCGCCAAAGCGCTCGCAATCACATCCGAAGCGCCCGGGTGGACGGCGAACAGGACGCAGTTTTGTTCGGAGACGGTGTCGTGCAGCCGCGCGGGCTGGCCATCGACCTGGTCGACAGAAAGCTCTACTTCGGCGACGAGGGCACGGGGGCCATCATGCGGATCGATCTGGACGGCACCGGACTGGAGACGGTGGTGTCCGACGTCGCGGTCGATCCGCGCGCCGTCGGGATACTGATCGAGCATTAACAGGATCAGCTCCGTTCCCTCCGGCGATGACTCGTCCGTTGGCGATGGCTACGGCGAGCTGCTCACCGCCACCTCGGAGCGGGAGAAGCCCGCGGCGATTGCCTCCCGGGCCGGTGTCCGGGCGCCACGCGTACGCAACGGTTCAGCCGCGCGCCGGGCCGACGCCTCTGAGACGACCGCCCAGGCCAGCGCCGCCCCACCCGCCACGTAGCAGCAGGTCCCCACCCAGTACGAGACGCTGATACTGCCCCACAAGGAGATGGCCACCACCAGGACGGTGGCGCAGACCGACGCCGCACCGTTGAGACCCCAGAACCAGGGGGTCAGTTCTGAAGACCGCCGGGCGGCCAGCTTCATCGCCCAGGGGAATGGAATACCCATGACCAGGCCGAGCGGAAGCAGGATCAGCACCGAGACGCCCACCTGCACGATCGTGGGTGAAGTCGCACAGGCCCGCACGACGCCGGGGGTGGCCACGCCGAACAGGACCAGAATGGCCAACAGAGCGCCCAGGGGTCGGGCCAGATCACCGAGCCGGCGCGGCGCTTCCAACCGATGGGTCAGGAAACTGCCCATGCCCGTGCCGACCAGCAGTGAGAACAGAACGATGCTCATGGCATAGACGGGGCGGCCCAACAACACGATGAGCCGCTGCATCTGCGATATCTCGACGAACATGAAGCCCAGGCCGATGGCGCAGAAGTAGACCAGCAAGGGCCTGGCCGCCGGTTGTCCGGTCCGGCGGCGGGTCAGCAGCAGGGGCACCACGATGCAGCCCCCGGTCAGCAGCAGGACAATCGCCGCTAACTGCCCCAGGACCATGACGGCTTTGACGTTCAGGGCGCCGCTGGCCGCCCGGCGAGTGGCCGGATCGAAGACCTTGGACAGCCGGACGACGTGGAAGAAGAACGGATTGTCGTCCGTCGGTGCGTGGATGCGAAAGGGATGCGAGGCCACCTCCGCGTCGATGCGTGCGGGGTCCGCCAGGGCGGCGAAGGTATCATCACGTGAAAACTCGGGCGTCAGGATGGGCACGAACCCCAAAGCGTCGAGCCGTTCGCCCGCCAGGGCGATGTCTTCGCCGCTGAGGGGTTGCCGGCCGACGATGATGGTGCCAACGGGCGCCGCGCCACCGTCCGCGGGCGTGCCGGCAATCAGAATGTGCGCCCGAGGGTCGGACGCGCCGATCCGCTGCAACGCCCGGGTCGCCAGAGTGGTCAGACGGTACATTTCGGTCGGGTCGCCCGGCTGGTACCAGCGAGTCAGGTTCAAGACCCCCCGGTCGGTCAGATGCTCGAGGATCGTGGCCCACGATTCCACGGTGTAGTGGCCGTTCTCGCTGAGCACGAAGGCACCCGCGGCCGTCGCCGCCCAGGTATCGATCAGGGAAACCTGCACGATATCGAACTTCCGACCGGAGCGGGCCAGGAAGGCCCGGGCCTCGTCGTGCACCAGCGAGACGTTGGGATAGCGGTCCAGGTGTCCGGTGAAGTCGCCGAAGCGGTCGGTCAGGGCGGCCAGGATATTCTCGTTGACCTCGACGCCCACGACGGACCGTTGTTCGAACCTCAGAGCCGAAAGCAGGTCGCGGCCGCCGCCCGCCCCGACGACCATCACGTCGGAGTCCGGCCGGAGGTAGTGGACCAGGTTGGTCAGATCCACGTCGAGGTAATCGAGCTTGCCGAGGTCTCCGTCGAAGGCGGTCAGAACCGTGCCGGCGCAGGAGTCGATGTTGAGCAGGAGCTGGCGGGCCGACGCCGTGGGCACGTAGTTGGGGCTGAATCCCCAGCCGAAAGGCTTTTCGGGGACATCCGGTGTGCCGGTGACCCGCACGCGCGAGAAGCTGTTCCATCGCTCGAACAAGGGCGTCGCTTCGTATTTCCCCTTGACCCAACGCACGCGGAGCAGCGAGTGCTCCGGCCCGCGCGCGGTATTGAAGACGACGAACGCCAGGCAGATCGCCGCCCACATGCCCCCGAGATGGGCCAGCCTGCAGCGCGGCAGTCCCCGGGCAAAACACACGGCGCCCAGGGCCGTGACGATCGAGATGGCGATGACCGCGGACGGGCCGTCGGTCAGATCCAGCACCCAGATCAACAGCAGGCACCCCAGAGCGGCACCGACCAGATCGGCCGCGTAAAGCCGGCTTACCTGCCGCGGGAAACGAGTCAGACACAGACACACGGTGATGCCGCTGGCGACGAAGGGCAGAGAGATCGCCACGTAGACCACCAGCAACCGGACGGCATCGGACAGGGACTGTGGGAATTCGAGCGACATGGACAACAGCGGCACGATGCAAACGGCCCCGGTGAGCGCCAGGCCCAATGCCGACGCCGCGAGTTGTCGGTGAACGCCCTGTGGTGGAAACCACCGCGGGCGCAGATAGACGATCAGCGCTCCGACGGTCATGCCGAACATGGCCACCGAGACGGCCACGAACGCAAAGTGATACCACAGGATGACGCTGAAGATCCGGGTCAGCAGGATCTCCAGCATCAGGGTGCCCGAGGCAACCAGCAGCAGCCCGAGGTGCGTCCATCGGTTGGCGTGGGCGTCGGCGTTCATCACCCGGTCTCTCCCGCAGCTCAGGCCTCAGGGCGCACGGGGGCCCTCTCGCGGGGCCGCGCGTCCGATAGCTCGTCATCGGGTTATCGGAGATTCGTAGCCGGCGGTTGCGTTACGCGGGCACCACATGGTCGATACGCAGCCCCCTGCGGCGGGGCACGGCGGACCGTCAGCCCCAGGACCAGGCGAAGCGGTGCTTGAAGTGGTGGTAGTACAACCCCACGATCCACATGCCCACGATCGCGGAGTATGCCTGGATCAGCGCCGCGATCACGCCGCTGAGCCATCCGCTGCTGAGCCCGCCCCCTGTCAGCCGGGAGGTCAGACGGTCTGCATTGCCCCACAGGAGGGCGGCTCCGGTGGACAGCACACAGATGGTCAGATACGCGGGGGCGGTCCTGGCGATCGTCCTGACGATCAGGTCGCCCCGCCACACGGAGGAAAAGCCGCCGATGGCGACCACCAGCAGCACCATGGGCCACAGGAACATCACCACCCCGATGAGTGTGTACACCAGTACCGTGGGGTTTCCCGCGACGTCGAAGAAATCCTTGCCCAGGTGCATGGCGACAGCCAGGGTGCACACGATGGCCGGCACCCAGGCTAGGAGAGTCGCGCCGAGGAACTTGAGCAGCGGAAAGATCACGTCGTCCAGCCAGCCTTCGCTCAGGCTGAGGGTTGGCAGTTGATCCTCCCCGCCGGCCGATTCCACAATGACCTTGAACCAGTAAGAGCACAGCCATCCGAAGATGATCAGGTGTCCCCAGAAGCCGATGAACGGGGCGCTGCTCACGATTGGGTCAATGGCGTACAGGAACCAGATCACCATAATCATGATCAGGTTGTTCAGGTCGGTGAACAGAAGCAAGCTCCAGCCCACGTCGGCCCAGAACCCCCGGTTCGGTTTGTCACCCGTGAGGTCGGCCCTGCCCATGGCGAGGAGCTGGTCCGGCGTGTAGTCGGCCGCCGTCTCCTTGACGGCAGGAGCGACTAGCCGGGCGACGGGGATCGCCGTCTGAGCACCCCCTGCACGGCCGCGACGACCGTCGTTTTCCGCCGGTTCAGCGACGGCAGGCCCCCCGACGGGCACGGTGAAGACCGCGCCACACCGGCGACACTTGGCCTTCTTGCCGACGGCGTTGTCGGGCAGCTTGTAACGGGCTCCGCAGCTACATGTATAGCGCGGCATGACAGGCTCCGTCTTCGGCGGCCGCCGACCGACCGGGCTTCGCGATGTGCTACTAATCTTGCGGCACCGGCGGCCGGACGTGTACGTTACAGATACAACGTATACAGCATCCGGCCCGATCATGCCGTTACAAAACCGCTGAAATCCTGGAATCAGGGCCGACCGGTGGGCGCGGCGACTCGCGTCGCATAATCGCTGAGGAGCGGCAGGCCCACATCAGACCGGGGCGTGCCGACCAGCGTGCCCTGGGCTTGCCCCTGCGCCACGCGATCGACCCGGCCGAAGACCACGTCGCCGGGTCGCGCCGGACACTTGGGCGCGTCGAGCCAGAGCTGGAAGTAGCGATCGGTCCGTCCGTGGAGCGTGCCGGGAGCAGGGCAACCATCGCCGGGAGGCATCCCGCGCCCGTCGGCCCGATCACCCGCCAGTTTCGGCGCACCTGCTGTGGAGGGTTCGCCGGCGCCGCCCGGGGCATCGCGGCCCGCGGGGCCTGACTCGACCAACACGCGCTGCACCGTCCCGATGAACCGCTCCTGGTACCGGTGGGCGAGCCGTCGCTCCAGCTCCTGCAGCCGGGTCATCCGCTCGCGGACGACAGGCGGGGGCACGAACTCCCCGGTCCAACGGGCGGCCGCCGTCTGCTCGCGCGGGCTGAAGGGAAAAGCGTGAATCTTGCAGAAACCGACCTGCCGGGCGATCTCCAGTGTGCGATCGAAGTCGTCATCCGTCTCACCGGGGAAGCCCACCAGGACGTCGGTGCTGATGGCCGGGCGATCGAGCGCCCCATTCACCCGCCGGATCATGTCCAGGAAGTCGTCCGCGTCGTATTGCCGGTTCATCCGCCGAAGGATTTGCGAGCTGCCGGCCTGGAGGGGCAGGTGCAGGTGCGGCACGCAACAATCGTGAGCGGCCAGCACCTCCAGCAGGTGGTCGTCCACGTCGCCGGGCTCGAGGCTGGACAGCCGAAGCCGCACCAGACCCTCGACACCGGCCACCGCGTCCACCAGCTCGGCCAGCGGCGAGGGTCCGTTCCCGAAGCGTCGCCGGACGGCGGTCGGGCGGCCATAGGCCCCGAGGTAGATGCCCGTCAGGACGATCTCGCGATGGCCGGCCCGTACCAGCGCTTCCGCTTCTGCCACGACGGCCTCGACCGGTCTGGACCGCGGGGTCGGACGCAGCCGGGGAATGATGCAGTAGGTGCAGTACGCGTCACAACCGTCCTGAACCTTCAGAAAGGCCCGCACGTGACCGTCGAACCGGTGGATGGGCGCGTCCGGCCGGTGCGGATCATTGACTTTTACCGGCCGAACTGGAATACTGTTCTGGATGCATGGGTTCGCCCCCGCGGAGTGCCCTGTTCCCTGCCCGGCCGGCAAACTCGGACTCATCCATCCATCATCCTCAGCGGCCCGGCTGTGAGCTGCATTCGGCGCGACCCGCCCGCGGTGGACGCGACCGTGATTCCTGCTTGGGCCTGGGTCCGATTGCAACCGATGGACACAATAGTGGCGGAGGCGCCGCGGCGGATCGTCCCGGTGCCCCCACACCGCGATGACGCCGGGGACGCGACGCAGGCGGTCGGCATCGGCGCCGGCCCCGCAGCCGACCACGATCACGGGGATGATCCCGTGCAGCGAGACGCGGCGCACGGCCTGACGGGTCTTGGCGGACGCACTGCCGGTGACGGCACAGCCGTTGACCAGGGCCAGGTCGGCGGTCTCGCCGGGCCCGGCCGGCCGCCAGCCGTGCGACTCGAGAATCTCGCGGAGTTGCTGGGACTCGTACTGATTGACTTTACAGCCCAGCGTGCGAAGCTGATACTTCCGGTTCATGCCGGACGACTGTAGCACGACCGGGAGGCCGCGGGTAGACGCCCGGTTCACGAAGCCACCCGCTTGAGGAGGTCCAGCAATGGCCGGCGGGCAAGCCGTTTGGGGAATCGACGTTGGCAAGTGCGCCCTGAAGGCGGTGCGGATGCGCGCCGCCGGCGACAAGGTCGAGCTGCTGGGCAGCGACTACATCCCACATGCCAAGATCCTGTCCCAGCCTGACGCCAACCGTGACGAACTGGTGGCGGCCGCTCTGGAGAAGTTCCTGTCCCGCAACGACATCACCAACGACCGCGTGGTGGTCTCCGTTCCCGGGCAGCACACCCTGGCCCGCTTCAGCAAGCTCCCGCCGGTGGACGAGAAGAAGATCCCCGAGATCGTGCGCTACGAGGCCGACCAGCAGATCCCCTTCGACATCGACGAGGTCATCTGGGACTACCAGACGTTCCAGGAAGAGGACTCACCGGAGATCGAGGTCGGCATCTTCGCCATGAAGCGCGAGCTGATCCGCGAGTACCTGATGCACTTCGACAACGCCGGCATCGAGCCCATCGTGGTACAGGCCTCACCGCTGGCACTCTACACCGCGACGGCCTGGGACGGGCTGCTGGACAAGGAGGCCACGACCATCCTGCTGGACATCGGGGCGGAGAACACCGACCTGGTGGTGGCCACGTCGTACAGTCTGTGGACCCGCACCATCCCTCTGGGGGGCAACAACTTCACCGAGGCCCTGGTCAAGTCGTTCAAACTGAGCTTCTCCAAGGCGGAGAACCTCAAGCAGAGCGCCGCATCGAGCAAGTACGCCCGGCAGATTTTCCAGGCCATGCGGCCCATCTTCGCCGACCTGGTCCAGGAGCTGCAGCGCTCCCTGGGCTTCTATACCTCCACACACAGGGACGCCAGGCTGGCCAAGTGCCTGGCCTTGGGCAACGCCTTCAAGCTCCCCGGCCTGCAGAAATACCTCCAGCAGAACCTGTCCCTGACCGTGGAGCGGCCCGAGGCGTTCAAGCGGATCGAGACGAGCCCCGCCTCGACCTCGCCGCCCTTCAGCGAGCAGCTTCTGAGCTTCGGCGTGGCCTACGGTCTGGCCCTGCAGGGTCTGGGCCTCGGAAAGATCACCAGCAGCCTGCTTCCGCCGGAGATCGCCCGGCAGACGGTTTGGCGCAAGAAGCGGCCCTTCTTTGCGGCGGCGGCGGCCTGCCTGCTCCTGGCGGCCGGGGCCATCTGGGTGCGATACCTCACCGACATGAACGCGGTGTTGGCCAGTCAGGGGGAGACGCCCAGCGCCATGAACACCGAGGAGGCGGCCAGGATCATCCGCGACGACCTGCCCGCCAGGACGCCGCCGGGTGAGTACGCCCAGACCGTCCTGGCGGCCGGCGAGGCCCTGCGCCGGGAGTACAATCAACTGGCTGACCAGGGAAAGGACGAGGCCGCCACTGTCGATAGAATCGCCCGCCTGCAGAAGAACCGCGGGCTGATGATGCGCGTTTACCAAACCATCCACCAGGCCCTTCCCAAGCCCCAGGAGCCGCTGGCCGGCGCCGGCTCGCCGGAGGCCTACGCGGCCGCTATCAACGCCGACTGGCAGAACCTCCAGCGCGGAAAGCGCAACCAGATCTTCATCGAGCGCCTGAGCTTCGCGGTTTTCCCCCCTGACGGCCGGGTCTTGGACGCCGACGTGAACAGCCTGAAGATGGAGGACCTCGTGGAAACGGACGTCGACCGGCTCGAGGTCACCGAGGGCATGAATCCCGAGGGCTTCATCGTCATTCTCGACTGTCGGACGCCGAACGCCGAACAGGTGAAGTTCGTGTCCGAACAGTTCATGACCCGGCTGCGGGAGTTGGGGCGGCAACCGGGCATGGGGTTCTTCATCAACCGCGTGGTGCTCACCGCGGGCGAGCAACTGGTGCCGGACGCGACTGCAGCGCCCGCCGCGGCCCCGGGGCGCGGTCCCGGTGCGGCCCCAGGCGCTCGGGGCGGTGCGGCCCGTGGTGCCACTGGACGAGACACCGGGGCGGGCACCTCCAGAACCGGGCGACGGGCCGGCCGCGGGCGGCAAACCAGGCCCGCCGAGGACGAGACCCCCACCGCAACCGCCCAGTTCGTCGATCCGGTCACCAACGAGCCCATGGATCGTGACTGGGCCTTCACCATCGAATGTGAGGTGATCCTCAACGACGCTCCCGAACCCGAGGAGGAAGAGGAGGAGGGGGAGGAAGACGAGTACTAGCGACTGGCGACTGCCCGCCTGCGGTGCCGGTATCGCGGGAACCGCAGCGGATCTGCGGCGTCCAAGAAGGTATGGAGTCCTGACCGCATGGACCTGTTGAAGCGACAACTGTTCCCCATCATTTGCGCGGTGGTCTCCCTGGGGAGCATCGCCCTCGGGGTCGTGGGCATCAGATCGATGTCCGGCGTGACCGACGAGCTGGGCAAGGCGTCCCGGCGAGCCACGGAACTGCAGCGCGGGGCGGGCAAACCCATCAACGAGGAGTTCATCGAGGTCGAACAGAGACGCATCGACACCATCACCGCCCAGTACCAACAGGTCCTGAACTGGGCCAAAGAGCGCAATCAGGCCCAGCCGTTGACCCCAGGCGCCTTCCCGAACCCGGACCGGGACCAGAAGCTGGCCTTCCGCGCCGCCTATTCCGAGCGGCTGAACGATCTGCTGAAGATGCTTGATGCCGGGGACACCGCCACGATGCAAGACGAGGCGGACGCGGCAGAGCAGATCCGGGAGGAGCAGAAGCTCGAGGAACGGTTCGGGCTGGACCCCCGGGAGGCGGAGGCCACCGGCGAAGCCGTCCAGCAGAAGCCGGAGGAACCGTTGCAGTTCCCCTCCGGCCTGTTCACCGACTACGGGGCCAAGAACGACCCCGCCGTGCGGGCGAACATCAGTAAGGCCCACCGCATCCGCTGCTACGCGACCATGGGCTCGATCGAGGTCTTTGCCAAGATCGACGAAGGCATCACCCCGGACGTACTGGACATGTGGGACGCCCAGGTTTCGCTCTGGATCCAGGAAAGCGTGATCGGAGCGCTCGCCCGAGTGAACGACGCCAGGGCTCAGGAAATCGAGGAACAGGGTCAGATGCCCTGGGTCGGGATCATGCCCATTAAAGAGCTGATCTCCATCCGCACCTCGCAGTACGTCGTCGAGGGCAGCGCCCCCAACGCCCGTCCGGCCCCGCTGGACTGGAACCCGACCTATCCGAGAGGTTCCGGCGACGACGCGTTCACCCACTCGGTTTCCAACGAACTGTTCGAGGCGGTCCAGTGCACGCTCAAGATGGTGGTGGACGCCCGTCAGATCCCCACGATCGTCAACGAGATCTGCAAGGACAACTTTTACACCCTGCTGGGGATCTCGTATGAGGACCTCTCCAAGGAGCCCAGCACCTGGGCGATGAACGGGCGCATCTATGGTTCGGATCCCACGGTGAAGGTCGTGCTCGACTTCGAGACCCTCTTCTTCGGCG
>DATKXO010000043.1:0-5539 GCA_035528995.1 Phycisphaerae bacterium
CCAGGTTGAAGTTCTGAAACACGAATCCCACGTGCCGACCGCGGATCTCAGACAGGGCATCGTCATCCAGGTGGGACACGTCCTGCTCACCCAGCAGATAGCGCCCCGTGGTCAGGCGATCCAGGCAGCCCAGGATATTCATCAGCGTGCTCTTGCCGGAACCGCTCTGCCCGCAGATGGCTACCGCCTGCCCCTGCGGGATAATCAGATCAATCCCGCGAAGCGCCTCGACCGACACGCTCGTGCCCACCTTGTGATAGGTCTTGGTCAACTCATGAATCGAGGCGATGTCCAAGGCGTGGTTCCCATCCGCGGTTGGTGCTATTGGGTAGTGTCCGTGGGCTTGGGCTTGGCGTTTGCGTCGGTGTCCGCGGTGGCGTCGGCTTGGCCCTCTGAGGTCGCCGGCTGCTTCGCGGTGTCGTCCGGTTTGGGGGTCGGAGGCGCGGGCCGCTTCGCGGCACCGTCTGGTTTGCCCGGCGTGGCGGGCTTAGACTCGCCGGCACCCGGTCGGCCGGAGGCCGAGTGTTGCGACGTACCGGCTGCGGGCCTGCCCTGCCTCCCATGGCCGGTCCCGCCGCGTTGGCCCTGCGGCGGACGCCTCGTGCCGCCGCCCGGGGCTTGCGCCGAAGGCGGCATCCCGGCGCGCTGCGGCGGGAGGCCGTTGACTTGCTCCGAACCCGGCGCCACCTCCGGAAGCGTCCGCTGCAGATCATTCGAAACCGCCAGGAGAATGGCATCGCCTTCCGACAGCCCGCTCGCGATCTCGACGAACTCGTCGCTGGAGACACCCGGCTCGACCTCGACCGGCTCGCCCCCGCCTCTCGTCTTGCGGAAAACGAAGTTGCGCCCCCCCTTGCCGAACACCGACTGCACGGGCACGGCCAGCACGCCCTCCGCCTGCCGCACGACGATGTCGGCCCGGGCCGTGACGCCCGGCTTGAGCGGGGCATCGTTCTGGTCGAGCGTGATCTCGGTCTCGTACTCTTTGAGTTCCGGATTGAGCCACTGGTTCTGCGAATCAGCCAGGGCAGCGATCTTGGTCACCTTCCCGGTGAAGACCTGCCCCGGAACGCCCTCGATCTCTACCAGGGCCTGCTGGCCCAGGGCGATCTTGTCCGTTTTGGCCTCATGAATGCGCACCGTCACCATCATCACGCTTGTGTCGGGCAGTTTCAGGATGGTCTGGCGCTCGTACACCTCCGCCCCCTCGGTGATCTGGCGATCACCTCGCCAGCCGTGCCCCTCGGATTCGTAGACGACCAGGCCATCCTGGGGTGCTCGAATCTCGCACTTGGCCTGTTGCTCGCGGAACTTGGTCAGCCGTTCACGGGTCAGGCCCGCCTCGGCCCGCTTGGCGTCCAGCTCGGCCGCGGACTTGGCCTCCCTGGCCGCTGTGCTCTTGCGGACGCGCTCGAGTTCCTTTCCGGCTTCGTCGTCGTCGGCCTGCTTCTCCCGCATGTTCTTCTTGTGGGTGTATTCCCACTCGATTTTCTTACGCAAAAACGCCTTGTCGACATCGATCTTGGCTCGGAACTCTTCGAACTGGGCGTTGTAGAGCTCCCCACCGGTAATGAACTTGCTGGCGTGAAGCTCCTCCGCATCCTCGAGATCCGCCTTGCTGCGCGCCAGCACCATCTGAGCTCGCTCGAGTTCGAGGTCCAGGTCGAGCGTCATCTGCTTCCAGTCGCCCTCGAGATACTTCTCCATCTCGATTCGGGCCATCTCCAGGACCAGTTCGGCTTTGCGCACGTCACTGGCGTTCTGGTCCACGAGGATCTCGTGCTCCTTCTCCGCGGCCGCCACGGCCGCCTGGGCATTGGCGTCCTTGATCTCCTCGCTGCGGACCTTCTCGTCGATCTGATCACTGGCCAGCCGTACCAGCACCTCGCCTTCCTTGACTTCCTTGCCTTCCTCGATCAGCCAGATAATCGTCGAGCGGCCCTCGACCTCGCACTTGACGTCCACGCTCTTGGCGGCCTTGAGTTCCCCCTTCTCGCGCAACAGCACCGGGAAGCTCCGGCGGGTCACCGTGAAGGCCTGCAATTCCCCGTCGCCGGCACCGCTCCCAGCCGACCGAATCAGCAGAAACCCGCCGCCAATCACCACAACAACCAGGATGGGCACGGCAACGCGAAGCCGCTTCCACCGGGCCTGATCGCGGTCGGAGTCGGCGCCCCCGGCCGACAGACGGTCCGGCCGTGCTTTGGAAGGCTCGGTCGTGGGAAGAATCGTGGTCATTTGCAGACCCCCTTGGGAGGGCTGTGGTGGGCCCCTGGGAACGTCACGAAGTCATCGCACCTTCGAGAGCGACGCTCAACCTCGCGAAAATCCATTATAGCCCGGTTTCCGGGGCATCGCAAAGCAGACCGGTTGACGTTGTGTAAACTTGTCAGTCGGCCGCCGAAGCTGGCGCGGGGCGTGCGGCGGCGGGGGGAACCGGCCTCACCGCATCGCATCGCCCGGGGTGGTGTCGTGCCGGGCGCGAGCGAACCGCGGTCAGTCCCCGGCGGGATCGCCCTCGAAGACGATCTCGCAGGGCGGCAGCGAGCGGAGGAACAGCCGTCCGTAGGGCCGGGTGCGCACCCGCGGGTCGAGGATCACCACGATCCCGCGATCCTGCCGATTGCGGATCAGGCGCCCGAAGCCCTGGCGGAACTTGAGGATCGCCTCGGGTAACTGGTACTCGATGAACGGATTGCCGCCCCGACTGTGGATCTGTTCAATGCGGGCTTCGACCAGCGGCTGATCCGGCACGGCGAAGGGCAGCTTGACGATGATCACGTTGCTCAGCGCCTCTCCGGGGACGTCCACTCCCGCCCAGAAGCTGTCCGTCCCGAAGATCACGCTGCGCACGTCCTCACGGAAGCGCTGCAACATCATGGACCGCGGCAACCCCGCTCCCTGCACCAGCAGTTGCAGCTCGTTCGACTCGAAGAACGACTCCAGCCGCTGGGCGCAGCGCCGCATCATGTCGTACCCGGTGAACAGAACGAAGGCCCGCCCGTCCGTCTGCTTGATGTACTTGGCGATCCGATCGCAGGCGGCCGGCACGAAATCCGCGGTGTGGTTCGGCGAAGGCAGCGAAGTCTCCACGTAAACCCGGACCTGACGGCGGTAGTCGAACGGCGAACCCAGACACAGGCCCGTAGCGCCGGCCAGCCCCAACCGCTCCCGAAGGTAGGCGAAATCGTCGTCGGCCCGGACGCTCATCGTGGCGCTGGTCAGCACGACGCTCGAGACGCAGTCGAAGAGCGTTTCCTTCAGCGTGCCGGCCACGTCCAGCGGTCGCCCGACCAGCGTGACCCGGCGCCGACCTCCGCCCGGCTCGATCCAATAGACCCAGTCCTTGTGCCCGACCTCCAGCAGGGTCTCGAGCGTGTCCGCCAGGGCTCCGGCCCGGTCGATGTAGGAGTTGATCTCGAAGCGGTCGCTCTCTTCGGTGATCCGGCCGCGCACCATCTTGAGTTCTTCAGCCAACTCGCGCAGCCCGTCGCTGACCGGGCTCTCGACCGCGGGCGGCTCGTGCAGTCGGCCGTTCGGCCGCCCACTGGTGACCTGCCATTCCGTCAGGCGGGAGAAGTACTCCTTGACGACCAACCGGAGACTCCCCGCCGTCCGGGCCGCCGCATCCGCGTGACAGGCGGCGAGGAAGCCCCGCCCGGTTCGATCGCTGAACAGCCGATCCAGCAGGAAATGGATCTGGGTGTCGGACAGGCTCAATCCGAGATGATCGCCGGCCACACGCTCGATGGTGTGGCCTTCGTCGAGCACGACGAAGTCGTAGTCGGGCAGGATGGAGGCCCCTTCGCTCCGCACCGCCAGATCCGCGAAGAACATCGCGTGATTGACGATCAGCAGTTGGGCGTTAAGGGCCCGCCGGCGGGCCCGCTGGTAGAAACAGCTCTTGTACTGCGGGCACCGCCGCCCCATGCAGTTGCCCTGCTCGCTACGGACCTGGTCCCAGACGTGGGGACGCGGCACGAACGGCAGGTCCGAAAGGCTGCCGTCGTCGCTGTCCGCGGCCCACCGCACGATGCGCTCCATCTCCGCCGCGTCACCCGCGGTCTCGAAGAGAACCTGGCGCCGCTCCTGGGCCCGCTGCATCCGGCGCAGGCTGATGTAGTTGCCCCGACCCTTCACCAGCACCGCCGAAAACTCGACCGGCAGGATAGCCGCCAGGAAGGGGATGTCCTTCTCGACAAGCTGCTCCTGCAGGGCGATGGTGTGCGTGCTGATCACCCCGCGCTGCCCGTGCTGCGTCGCCCGTTCGATGGCGGGGATCAGATAGGCGAAGCTCTTGCCGACGCCGGTGCCCGCCTCGACCAGCAGGTGCTCCCCCCGTTCGAACGCCCCGGCGATGGCCGTGCCCATATCGAGCTGCTGCGGACGAAGCTCGTAGCCGTCCATCCGGCGGGCGACCAGACCGTCCGCACCCAGCACGCTACCGCAATCCAGGGCTGCCGAGCCCACGCTGCCCGCTCCTTCTCGACCGTCCCGCGCTCAAGGAAGCGCCAGACCATCTCACCGAACAACACATCGGTGTGTCGCAATCTTACTGCCAGCCGCGGCGGGCCGGCAAACACCGGGGACCTCCGAACCGCAGGCCGCGCGCACCGGAGCATCCGAAGAAACGGAAACCGCCGACAAGTCGGTCATCGCGGAGCGGTCACCGGCCAGGCGCAGGATTACCGGCCGGGCGAACCGATCCGTGCACAAACGGTGCAGCCGTCTGCACAGTCGTCGCCAAGGTCCGCAAACCAGGCGTGGCGTCCTCTCAGAGGCGCGATCACGAGGCGGCTGGCCTCGGCGACGCGTTTCCCGGCGTGACCGGGTGTGCAGAACATTGCCGGCCCACCGGTCCGGCCGGTGTCTGGTCCCTGCAGCCATCCGGCCGATGGTTCGCACCTAACCCCATACGTATCAAGGCATTACCGCGCTTCTTGGGCCGGTAACGAAGAATCTCGGCCGCTGGCACCCCCCTTGCCCTTAGTGATGGCGTGAGGAACGAGCTGGAAAACAGGGCGTTGGCTGGGGATCTCCAAACCGGGTCGCCGGTGTTGTTCCGAATCGGCGACGCGATCTGCCCGGACTCCGGGCAGGTGCTCCGGCAGATGAGTCCCGACGCCAAGGTCTGCGGGGAGATCGTGTTTTTCAGCGACCGCGGAGATGAGAGAGCCCACTTCGCCATCATCTCAGCCGTCGGGATCGACACCCCGCTGGTGGTGCCCGTTACCAGTCTCGAACACACAGTGGTTCGGCAGGAACCGAACGCCGGCTAGACGGCGGATGCCGGCCACACCGGGCAGCGGCTCGAAGGTCGCGGCACGGGGCCCGTGGGAGGGCAGGCACAGAGGGAGATCACCTGTTTCCGATAGGGCCCCCCGATCAACCGCAACGCGGCGAGCTTCGCAGCGCCGGAACGTGGCAACGGTCGGCCGAAATGCCGGCCGGATGTGAACGTCAAACCCGCACCTGTGTGCGGGCCAGCGCCGGACTCTCTCTCCCTCCCAGGCGCGTATTGTCTCTCGAGGCAGTGCAC
>DATKXO010000044.1:0-3855 GCA_035528995.1 Phycisphaerae bacterium
CTCCTCCAGCGGAGCCGGAATGGCCTTGTTCAGGGCGCAGATCGCGGCCCAGGTCGAGGTGGCCCGGAACTCGTTCTTCACCGCCTCGATCAGAAGCTCGTCCCGGTACTTCCGCCCGGTGGTCTTCTCCAGCCACTCGATGCCGTCGTGCATCTGCCCCACCAGGTAGTCGATCTTGTGCGGTGCCACGTCCTTGTACGGGCCGGCCGCCACGTCCATGCAAAACTGCGGTATGCCGCCCTCCAGGTCGCTCACCACCTGATACCACTTGGCGTGGCTGCAACAGATGTGGTCCTGCCAGATGAAATCCGGCTTGGGGAACGCCCCGCCGTAGGCGTACTCGTTCAAAATCACCGAGCCCCAGTAGTTCCGCATGTACGCGCACAGGTCACGGGCGTAGCCGGCCTTCTCCGACGCCTCCATACAACGCAGCGAGAACTCCTTGTCGTGGGCGATGCTGGCCGCGTACGGCTCGCTGGTCAGGCTCCACAGGTCCTCACCCAGACCCGACGGAATCGCGCTGAACGTCCACGCCCCGCCGGCCCAACGCAGCCCGCCGCGCTCGTGGGCCTTGGCGTAGTCGTCATAATATTTCAGGCGCAGCTCCTTGGCCTTGTTCCAGCACTTCAAAGGAGCCGTCTTATACTTCGCTTTGGTCGCCATCTTTTTCCTCGTCGCAACGTGCAAACCTCGGAACCGCCAATCCCCAGTCCGCAATCAGAACAGATCGTCCTCCTGGAACATCTCCAGGAAGGCCTCCACCCGAACCTTGAACTGACCGATCGGCACGGTCACGTCGAACTCCAGAAACAGCGTCTTGATCCCCGCACCCTTCAGGGCCTTGGTCAGCGCCGGGATGTCCAACTCGTGCGGATCGCAGAACTTCTGCTGCATCACGATGGCCCCTTGCACGTTGTAGGCCCTGGCCAGCTCGAGCACGTGGGCCACCCGGGTGCGCTCCGGCCAGTCCTTCGTCGGGCAGGGCACCCGCTTCACGTAACGCTCCGCGATGTTGCCCAGGTGGTTTCCGGCTCCGTCCAGCTCGACCTTGTTCCAGAAGTACCGCGTGCCCGTACAGTGATCGTCCACCACGAACGTCGCCCCGCAGGACTCCACCATCCGGATGAACTCCACGTCGTCGTCCTCGCTGCCCAGGATCATCAGCCGCGTCCCCGTCGGGCGGGCGATCTCCCGTTTCGACAGCCGCGACAGCACCTTCTCCAGCACCGCGTTGTGGTCCTGCTTGTCCACCATCTGCGACGAGAGCACCATCTCCATGGCCTCCTCGCCGGTCAGCGGCGGCGTGTCGCCCTTGCGCAGCTCGTACACCTTCCACAGCAGATCGCGGTTCCGGTTGTAGACCTCGATGGCCTCCTCGATCGCCCGGTCCTCGATCTTCTTGCCCAACCACTTCTCCAGCGACTCCTTGAACACCTCCAGCTCTTTCGTCAGAAACGGCGTCGCCCGCGGGCTCTGAACGTGGTGCGGCATCGGCAGGTAGTAGCTGTAATCGGTCGGAACGTGCTTCTGCCAACTGGTGAACGCCTGCCGGATGTGCAGGCAAGACTGCGCGATCGTGATCCCGTCCAGGTAATCGAACCGACCTTTTAGCCCCTGGGCTAAACAGTCCCGGCAGAACGGACAGAACATCGCGAATATGTGCGGCTCCGTCACGTCCTGAACCTCGTGGCTGCCCAGCACGCGCACCGGCAGGATGCCGGCCGCATACATCAGTTCCTCAGGGGCATACGTGCAGAAATACCCCATCACCTTGCCGCCGGTCCGCTTCTTCCACGCCTTGGCGTAATCCGCTCGCTTCACCCGCCAGTTGCGGAAGGTCTCGAACGTCTCGGCGTCAAGCACTGCCTGACCTGCCATATTCGTACCTCCTGTGCCGGCCGGGGACGCTCCCGCCCCTCCAGCCATCCATTGACTGGCGGGCTGACCACACGTGTGGCAGTTGTACGACGAGCAGTCCCCACCGCTCACTTTACGTTCCTCCTGTTGTGGCGTCCGAGGCGCCGGCCTCTTCCACCGCATCCACGTCCGCCATGCCGTTTCCCGTCGGATAGCGCCAACCCGGAAGTTCCGCGTCGGCGCACGAGTAGTTCATCCGCGGCGCCCGCGCCCCGCGATCCAGAAGCGCCAGCAGCCCCGTGCTCACAAACGGGTTCTTCCGGGGGTTGAACACCTCGCCCGTCTCCCTGGCCAGCGCCTCGTCGTCCGCCCCCCGCTCCAACTGCTGTTTGAACAGGGCTCGCGAATACGGGGCGTCCTTGGCCATCAGCCGGGCCCGCTCGTAGCCGCGACGCAGCGCTTCCAGCTCCTCGTCGAACACGCCGTTGCTCAAACCCACCTGGTGCGCCCGGTCGGCCGTCATCCCCTGATCGAACACCTCGAAGATGACCGAATCCCCCAGCCCCAGGCGCTTCAGCTCACCCGTCGCCCCGAAGCCGCCCAGAATCGCGTAATCCAGCTCCGGCTGGTTGTACGTGTTCTTCGGCTGCCAGACCGTCTGGCGCTCCAGCGTGTCGAAGAGGAACCCCTCCGCCCGAACGTCGTAGCGCAGGTCCAGGAAATAGCTGAACTCCGCCCCGCCGCCCCACTTTTCGCCGAACACCCCGATCGTCGCCACCGGGCTCTTCTGGATCAGCCGGAACAGGCTCATGCCCTTCCGAGTGAACGCGGCCGCTTCGGCCTCCGTCAGCGGAACGTAGCCCTTCTCACGCTCGAACCACCCACGGTTGAACTCCCGGGCGTCCGCCCCCAGCATCCGCATCCCCGTCCCACCGGCCGTGAACAGCACCGCCCCGCAACGCCCCTCGCGGTGCAGGCGCAGCACCCGGTTGTACGCATGCGCCAGTTGGTCCAGCGCCGCCCGGTTCCAGACGTTCCCCCGCAACGGACTGTTGAACACGATGCCGCACACCCGATCGCGCGACGACGGCTCGTAGAACTTCAGGTCCAGATAGCTGCCCACGTACTCGCCCGTATCCAGATTCAACTCCGCCACCGGCGTGCGGAAGAACTTACCGTAGCCCAGCAGCCGCTTGAAATTCCGCCGCTTCATCTCGTGCAACAGGCACGGCCGACCTTTCCGCGGCCCGACCTCACCGTCCACATCCAGCATTTCGACCACGTACGGATCGTCCGCACTCTCGTCGCGGGCCCGGCGCACCAGTTCCAGCACGCCGTCGATCGTCAGATGGTCGATCAACGCGTCGATCACCTCGACCAGCCCCACCTTGTAGCGCAACCCCGCCCGCGTAGAGATGTTGATCTGACCCGCTGTCGCCAGCCGGTCCTGAATCATGTCCAGGGCGTACAGGCAGATCGGCAGAGCGTAGCGTCGGAACGCCCGCCCGCCGGCGTCGTCCGCACAGGCCACGTGGACCAGCGACTCGGCGCTCTTGATCTTGCCCGCCCGGCGATCCTGCTCCGTCGCCTCGTAGAACGACCAGAATTCCTTCCGCGATATCTCCCCGATCGGAACGTAGTCGCCCTTCGAAGGATCGAACACCCGCTCCGGTTTGGGCCGCCTGCCCCCACTCCACGAGTAGAACCCCTTGCCCGCCGGAGCGTTCACTCCGGTCAGCCCCTTCTTCTCCAGCTTGGCGATCCAGTCGGGGTAGTGCTTCCCGTCGCGCAGGTACAGCCCGCGCAGCCGGTCGGTTTCCGGCAACGCCTTGCCCATGTGACGCGACGATTCCGTGTAGGGCATGTGCCCCGTCTGGTCCAGCACGGTGAACGGGTTGGCCGTGAACAGGTCCCACAGCCCCCCGAGCTGAACCATGTCCTGACCGCTCCGCACGTCCCACGACACGATCGCCCCCATCCCCTGGAAGATCGGGTCGG
>DATKXO010000045.1:0-2945 GCA_035528995.1 Phycisphaerae bacterium
CCCGAGACGGTGCAGTTGACGCTGACGGCCGATGCCGCCTACCAGATCGGCTCGCCCAGCAGCGATACCGTCACCATCGCCGACAACGACACTTCCGGCCCGACCACGCTGTTCAGCGACGGCTTCGAGAGCGGCAACTTCACCACGGGCGGGTGGAGCGCCTCCAGCGACGCCAGCGTCGGCTCCCAGGCCGCCTACACCGGCGTCTACGGGGCGAAACTCAAGAAGGTCGCCTCGATCACCAAGGCCCTGAGCACGGTGGGGTACACCGACATTCACGTCACCTGCGCGTGGAAGACCGTCGGCTTCGATTCGGGCGAATGGCTGTATTGCGAGTGGTCGAACAACGGCGGGCAGAACTGGTACGAGGCGGGCACCATCTCCTCCGGCACCTGGGCGACGCCCGATTTCACGTTGCCCGCCGGCGCCGCCGACAACGCCAGCTTCCAGGTCCGGTTCCGCACCAACGCCAACAAGACCAGCGAGTACGGCTGCGTGGACGACGTGGAGATCACCGGCACGCCCCAGTAAGGCGTGTCTCTGACGGAAAGCGGAAAGGGGCTGCCCGCCCGGATAGCGGGCAGCCCCTTTGGCTGCGCTTTCGGGGGCACCCCTCGGTCCGTGAAGCCGGGCATCCTGTTAACTCAGCCACCCAGCACCGGCAGCCGCAGCGTAGCCCTGGCAGTTGCCTGCCACCGGCTTCAGCCGGCGGCACGCCGGGCCGGCATCTATGCGTCAGAACTATACACGATTCTATCCTGAAATCACAGTTTTACCCTTGACAGTTTCGAGGGAAGATGTATGTATTCATACTGAGAACTCGGGCAGGCGAGGGGTGGCCGCGGCAAGGCCCCGCCCGCCCGGGCCTCGACCAGGCCGTTCGCGAATCATTTCTGACCGCTTTTCGTGCAGTGTGCTTCGACCCGGCAGCGGGTCCCGTCGGCGCCGTTGTTGCTGTCCGGCATGGACTTGGAGTCCGGCCGCCGCCCCGCCCGGCGCGAGACAGGACCGGCAGTCCTACCCCCCGCTTGGGCGCTGGGTCAGGACGCTGAATCTCGCTTCGCGAGCACCGCAGAGCCGTCTGGCGCGCTGCGCGGTGCGGGCGTCGATACGTCACTGGACTGGACATGCGCAGGTCCAACGAACCGGCTCCAGGAGCCGACCCACTATCTATTATAGGAGAAAGTGCCATGAAACGATTCGCAAGCGTCTGCGCCGTCGTGGTGTCTCTTGTGTCGGTAGTTCCCCGGGCCGCCGGACAAGAGCTGATCACCTGGTCGGACATCGAGAATGCCTTCGCCGGGACGTTCGCCGTCCCGATGGGCCAGGACGGGGACTACCGTTTCGGTTACTCCAGCGGCGTTCATGCCCAGTTGAGCAACGGACATCTGCTGGTTATCGGTCACCCATACTACCCTGTGCAGGCGGAGATCGAGCTGCCGGCGGTTCTCGACGGTCGGCAGGCCACGCGCGTGGGTAGCTGGGTTGACTTCACCGGCGGGTTGCTCCCGACCGGTTGGTCCGGCGGTCCGGCGTATGGGTTGGGGGGGTTGCTGGAGGTCGGCACGCGGATACATTTCACCAAGAACCAGTGGTACAACGGCGCGGGCACGGACTGGGAGACTCAGGGCTACCGCAACGTCCAATACAACGGCGGCACGTGCAACCCGTCGGGAGATGCCCAGGGGATGTGGACCGTAAACCATCCGCTCGCCCACCACTCCCGCGTTGGCGGATACATGAGCTATGCGCCGCCGGATATCCGGGACGATGGGTATACCTACCTGGCCGGGCTCGAAGGAACCTCCGGGGCCGCGTTGGGGCGATGGGGCCCGAACCTGTTCGCCATCGATCCCACCCCCGGTAGCGGGGGCGATCCGCGCGCCGTGGGCGGCGCGGTCCTGATCTGTCATCCCGACCAGAACCGCCAGGCGCCCGATGTGCTGCCGTCCAACGCCACCAGCGCGTGGTGGGTCGCCAATGGCGACAGCATCAAGCAGTGGTGGATCGCCAACAAGGTCACCGACATGGAATGGATCGAGACCGGCACGCGTCACGGGGTCGTGGCCCTGGTCGTGCGTGGACTCGGGGAGAAGTGGTACGGCCTGCCCGACGTCGGCGACCTGCACGATCCGTACGGGGGAGGGTCCGGTTACCACGCCGAAGGCTGGACGCTGGAAGTTTGGATCTACGATCCCGATGATCTGATGGCCGTCTACAGTGGCGAGCGCGACCCCTGGAGCCTGAGCCCCGTCGAGGCCGTCCTGCTCATCGAGCGCCTGCCGGGGTCAGCCCAGGAAACCTACTACAGCAAGATCGACGCGGGAATAGCGAGGGTCAATGTTGCGATGAGCTATCGCGACGGGCGACTGATCCTGCTAAAGGAGGGCGCCTACCCCGCCAGCACGTATGAGAGGACGCCCAAGGGATACGTCTTCCAGCTCGGCGCCGGCCTGCCGACGGTGACCCTCAGCGCCACCGACGCCGACGCGGCCGAGGAAGGCCAGGACACGGGCACCTTCACCGTCTCGCGCGACCAGACCAGCGGGGCGCTGGTGGTGAAGTACTCCGTCGGCGGCTCGGCCGCCAGTGGCGACTACGAGGAGACGCTGTCGGGGCAGGTGACCATCCCCGACGGGCAGGCCTCGGCCCCGATCACCATCACGCCGGTCGATGACAGCGAGGTGGAGGGCGCCGAGACGGTGCAGTTGACGCTGACGGCCGATGCCGCGTACACGATCGGCTCGCCCAGCAGCGACACGGTGACGATCGCCGACAACGACGTCCTGCCGACGGTGACGCTGACGGCCACCGACCCCAACGCGGCCGAGGAAGGCCAGGACACCGGCACGTTCACCGTCTCCCGCGACCAGACCAGCGGGGCGCTGGTGGTGAAGTACTCCGTCGGCGGCTCAGCCGGCAGCGGAGACTACGAGGAGACGCTG
>DATKXO010000046.1:0-5935 GCA_035528995.1 Phycisphaerae bacterium
AGCAGGCCTGAGTCGGCGTCGAAGCGCTCGATGAGCACCTCGATCTCCCGGCCGATCTCGAGCACCTCCCCTTTGGCGAACTGCGATCGCGGGACGACGCCCTGCGATTTGCCACCCAGATCGATGAACACGTCGTCGCCGTAGATGCCCACGATCTTGCCGTTCCGTCGGGATCCACCGGCCTCTCCACCGCGCCCCTGCTTCGGAACGTCCCCGGTGAGTTCGGCGACGTCCTCAGCGCTCATGGCGCTGAGGGCGGCCTCGACCTCCCGAGCGGTCTCGTCGTCCAGGTTAGCGCCCGGGCCGACAGACACGTCAGGCCCGGGCGATGGAGACTCATGGCCGACTGTGGGACGCTGGAGCGAGGAATCGTCGGGCAACCCGGGCATGTCGGGACGTTCACTCATCGTGGGACCTTCGTGCGACCGGACCCCTGAACCCGGCTATCGGCGCGTCCGGTAAGGCACCGCCGCCGGGGCACCTGCTACACCGCCACTGTCTCACCGCAGCCTCGATCACCAACCAACATCTGCAGACACCTTGGCTGACGTGCGGAACAGCAAGAGACCGGCATCAAGTAACAAGGTACACGGTTTCTTTACCGCAGGCAGCGGGCAAAGTCAAGAAGCCGGCCGACTGGGCCGCCCTGTTTCCGAGCGGGTACAGCCGCTCGGCGTTGTCGATTCCATCCACACAGCAATTCTGATCCACCGCTCGCGCTCGGAGACGATACGAGGATCGCGCCGCTCGGACACGACGTTGTCGGCTATCGGACGGGCACGGCACCGATGCAGGTCGGTCGCCTCGCACGCGGCGATTGTCGGGCGCTTCGCGATCCGCCGGGGCGGTTGAAAAGCACGCAGCGGCCGACCTCCGACGCCTCAGTCCGGATCACCCGGTGGGCTCTGGCCGAGTTTCTGTAAAACCCGATCCAACCGTTCCCGCACGATCAGGGATTCCTCGGCGGCTCGGGCCTCGACGACGCGAGGAAGATCCTCAGGGCGGGCCAAGCGCAACAGCGCCGACGCAGCGAAGGCCCGAACGTCCTGGGCCGAATCCGTGCGCACCACCTCCAGCAACAGCTCGGCGAAGCGCCCGGCGTGCGGGGACGACGGCTGGACACACGCGGCGATCGCCAGACAGGCCCGCTGTCGAACCTTGACGTCCTCGTCGGCCAACGCGTCACTGAGCAGGGCGGTGTCGGTGCGGGGATCGGCCTGTTCGGCCAATCCGTAGACCGCCCAGGCGCGGACCACGGCGTGCGGGTCGCGACAGGCGACCACGATGGCCCGGCGATCATCGGGCTCGGAGCCGAACGCCAGACAGAACACGGACATGGCCCGCAGATACGCGTCGTCGCTGGTGGTGAGCTTGTGCAGGGCGTCGCGCTGGGTGCCGGCCAGTTCCGTCAGCGTAGTCCGCAACGGCTGCAGGCGCTCGAAGTTCTCGGTGATCGCGATGGTCTGCCAGTGGGCGAAAAGCTGGCCCAGAACCGAGACCAACTGCTGGTCGGTCATCGTTTCGAGCTCGTCCCGCTCGTACCTGGCCTTGTGCAGCAGATCACGGGCAACCGGCAGCCAGATGCTGTTCGGGTAAGTCGGCTCGAACTTCCGCAGGGCCTCGGCCGCGGTCGCCCGATCGCCACGCAGGTAGCCCTCGATCACATCGGTCAGCTCGGACAACTGATCGAGCATCGGCTGACGCTCGTCGGCCGACAGCTCCCGGCGCGACAGCCGTTCGAGCGTCAGGTCCAGCACCAGCTTGCGCGGCGTCTCCTGCTCGCTGTAGGTCAGTTCCACCGTGGCGTCGAGGCGCAGCAGCGACTGGTCGGAGATGTGCCACACGCAGCGCGACTCGACGCGCTGCAGGGTGGCCTGGTCCTGCAGCGGGCCGCGGAACTCGCCGGCCACGATCGAGGACACCACCGCTTCACGGGCGCGCCCCCGACCGCGAACCTCGTCCAGAGTCAGTGTTCGCGTACCGACCACGTAGTCCGCGTCGATCTGGTGCTCCCACTCGTCCGAGGGGCGCACCGGGCCGGCGGGCCAGTGGGTCACGTCCAGGGCCAGCAGCAGGGCGGTCTGTTGGATGGGGCTCCCGCCGGCCGTGGAGGCGAAGGCGTGCGTCGGCGAGACCTTGTCCACCCGCAGTTGGGCCGCCCGCGGGGGAAGGCCCAACTCGACGGCCTCGGGGGCCGGTCGAATTTCCCGCCCGTCCCGAGTCAGCTTCTCCGCCAACGCCTGGTCCAGCTCGATCATCCAGGCCCGGTCGGCTCGGCCGCCCCTGGGCGGTGACAGCACCAGCAGCGTCAGGCGCCCGGCCTGTTCGTAGGTGAGCACCTCGTTGACCCCGTCTTGCCCGCCGCTGGTGGACCGGGTCGTTTGGGCGTCGAGGGAGAAGACGGTGAGCACGCCGGCGGACAGACCGTTGCGGAGCCGCACCGGGTTCGGGGCGGCCTCCAGCGTCTCGGCTCCCAACGCGACCAACAGCACCAGGACTGCCGCCAGCCGGCAATCACCCATCCTTCTTCTTCTTTTCGGGCAAGGGAGGGGCAACAAAGGGAACCGCTCGAAGGGAACGAAGTGGCATTCGCGTATAGATGACATACATCCAGGTCACGCCCAGCAGGAACATGCCCAGGCTGACGGCCTGCGAAATGGTCAGCCCGCCCACATCGTGTGGGTTGTCCACGCGGACCAGTTCCAGGAACACGCGCGAGATCGGATACAGCAGAAGCATCAGGCCGAAGACCATCCCGTGCCGCCTGCGCCGGTAGAACAGCATGGCCAACACCCACGACAGCAGCCCCGCGTTGACCAGCGCGTAGAGCTGGGCCGGGTGTACCGGCAACGACCGGTACTGGGCGGCCAGTTCCTCGAGTTCCGTCCGCATCATGGGACGGCTGGCATCCTTGCGCGAGGGATAGGTCATGGCCTCGTAGGCCGTGAAATGCTGCAACTGGGCCTGTTCAAGTTCCTTCTTGGCGGCGTCCACTTTCGCGGCCAACGCGCCGATCCCCTTTCCTTCCGGATTGTCCTGTTTGGCCTTCTGATATCGCTCCCTGGCGTCCAGGTATCGATTCCTGGGGCCCTCGATCTCCTGGACGGGCGCCGTCAGCGAGTCGGCCGCAACCAGGAACGGGGCGTTGATGTACCGGGCGTCGGCGAAGATCAGTTCGGCCGGCACGGCCACCTGTCGGTTCTCCCACTGCCGGGTGTGGGCCGGGCTTCCGAACGGAAAGGTGACGGCCCAGGGCAGCGCGGCGGACGCCTGGACCTGATCGCCGTCGTGATTGTGCTGCACGCACAATCCGCCCCAGCAGCAACCGTTGAGGAAACAACCCATACGGGTGATGGCCAGGCCCATCATGGCCGCGGGGGCGAGGATGTCCAGATACAACCGCAGCGAGGGCCGGCGGCGAGGACGCACCTTGAGATCATCTCCGGGGCCGTAGAACCGCCCGAAGAAACGCAGGTACAGGACCGCCCCCACGATCGCCCCGAGCAGTCCACCGTAGTACTCCAGTCCGCCGGAGGTGATCTTGACCGCCTCCCACAGCGGATTGGCCGCCTGAGCGAAGTTGCTCTTCCAATAATGGACGACGAAGAAGAGACGTGCCCCACCCACGCCGCAGACCAGCGACACGAACCCCAAGTTCAGGATCATGTCGGGGTCGGCCTTGACCCGCATGGCCCGGCGCATGGCGAACCAGATGGAGACCAGAAAGGCACACATCATCATGAAGCCGTAGCTCTTGATGCTCCAGCCCAAACCCGGAATGGTCCACAGCTCTGGTCGCATGATCCTCAGATCCCTACGTCGGGCGTCATTTCACCACGAGACGGCGCCCAAGTCGTCCGCCGGGCATGGCCCAGGCATCGCCCCGACGCCGAGCCGCGAATCCTAGCCGTCCCGTCCGGACCCGTCCACCGCCAGGTTGTCGATCAGCCGGCACTTACCGATCCGCACGGCCAGGCAGATCCGGGCCGGACCGTCCACGCGCTGCACGCTCTCCAGCGTGTCGGGATCGAGGATGGCCACGTAGTCGATCTCGACGGGACCGGAGGCTCGGATTTCCTCCTCGATGCCGGCCATGAGCGCAGCGGCCTCGAGCTCACCGGACCGGATGCGCTTCGCACATCCGCACATCGAGCGGTACAGGACCGTCGCCTGCCGCCGCTGCGCGTCGGTGAGGTACTGATTGCGACTCGACATGGCCAGCCCGTCGGGCTCGCGAACCGTGGGGCAGCCGACGATCTCGACCGGCATGTTCAGATCGGCCGCCATCCGCCGGATGACGACGAGCTGCTGGTAGTCCTTCTCTCCGAAGAACGCCAGGTCGGGCCGGACGATCTCGAACAGCTTGGCCACCACGGTGGTCACGCCGTCGAAATGGCCCGGGCGATGCCGACCGCAGAGGCACTCGGTGATCCGGCTGACGTGAACGGTGGTCAGGCGCCGGCCCGGGTACACCTGGGCCACGTCGGGATGGAAGACCAGGTTCACGCCGTCGTCGCGGCAGGCGTCCAGGTCCGCGTCCAGTGTCCGCGGATAGCGGTCGAAATCCTCGCCCGGGCCGAACTGCGTGGGGTTGACGAAGATGCTGACCACGACGAAGTCGCACCGCCTCCGGGTGGCCACGGCCAGCGAGCGATGCCCGGCGTGCAGGGCGCCCATAGTGGGCACGAGGCCGATCGACTGTCCCTTCGCCCGAACGCCGCCCAGCGCCGATCTGGTTTCCTTGATTGTGCCAAGAACCTTCATGCCAGGCATCCGGATCTGGACCCTGTCGTGCCGAAACGACGCCCGCCGCACCGGCCGACACCACGTCGCACGACCACATCAGACAAAGGGCTCATCAAACCCCAAACTACCGCAGAACGCAAACCGGCCGGGCACGGGTGCCCACAGACCGCCCGCCCGAGGACGCCACCGGACCTCGCATGGGCCTGGGGCAGGGCCTGCCTCCGCTCCCCCGGCCCGACGCTTGACGCATCGGCCTTTCTGTGTCATCCTGATTTACGGAAGCGCCGCTAGCTCAACTGGATAGAGCATCGGTCTACGGAACCGAAGGTTACAGGTTCGAATCCTGTGCGGCGTAGTGTTGTGCGGCCGTTCTTCGCCGGGTCATCCAGAGCGAAGCGGCCGTTTCCGTGCGCGTGTCCCGCGAACCACAAATCAAAACACATGGCACCGCCTCATTTGTGCTGATCGACACGCCGCATTCCAGGCGTTACCTGTTCACGTTCTCCGTCGAGCTTCGACCCCGAAGGCGGCAACGATTGGGGGCGGAACCGGATCTACCTCGCAAGGTCAGAAAGAAGCAGAGCGTCCCCTATGCCCGCTCCTCTGCCTTGGGAAGACCACGGGCGGAACGTTGACGCTCCTGCTCCAGCTCCGCTCGCAGGGCGGCGACAGCAGCCTCCAGATCGCGTAACTGTTCCTGCAAGGCCGTCGCTCTTTCTTCGGCCGACTCGGTGGCCTCCCGGGCCAGCGTCAGCCTGCCACGGAGATCGACCTCGAGCTGGCGGGCGTTGGCCAGATCGACCCGATGAGTCTCGATCAAGCGCGCCCGTTCGTCGGCCGTCGCCCGAGCGGCGGCGATCCGGCTTTCCAAAGCGGCCACCCGACCGCGGTGCAGGTATATCCCGACTACAGCACCAACAAGCAAAACGGCCACGATCAGGCACGCGATCCAGGCCACCAGGCGGCGATAGCGCAGCTCGGCCGCATAGCCCTCGCGCACCCTGTCCAGAGCGGACGCGATGACGGACGCGTCACCGGCAACGTTACCACCCAGTGTCCGGGCATGCGCAGTTTGGGCCTCATGCGATTCGTCTTCCCCGACTGCTCCGGTGACTTGCGATCCCATACCTGCGCCTCCTCAACGCCACGCCATTTACGAGACGCCAATGCCGTAGATGGTCTCGAAAGA
>DATKXO010000047.1:0-12286 GCA_035528995.1 Phycisphaerae bacterium
TCTATGTCGAGTGTCTTGAAACCGGACGCATCGTCTGCAAGGTCAAAGGCCACTACCCCATCAACGTTTGGGGGCACAAGCTGGCTACGGTTGGATTCCGGTACAATACCTGCCCCGTGGCCCCTGAGCTTAACGGCCAGGATGCTGCTGCGGGACAAGCCGTCCTACCCGTTCTGCTTGGCAATGTCGAGTCGTGGAGTTACCCGAATATCTGGATCAGAACTGACCCGGACAAGCTGAGGGGTGACCGGGCGATTGACTACGGGTGGTGGTCGGACCCGCACAGCAAATCTCACGCGATAGCGGTGTCCATGAGTCTGACGGAATCGGGTTCCTACGACTGGTGCGACTCGGGGGCCGTCGACCAGATGGGCACCATTATCCGGCACGAGGACAACCGGCTCGCCGCGCCGGAGGGCAGTTACGACGACGACTGGATGGCGCGTATCATCACCGGCGCGGTAGCCCACCGTGAGCGGGCCACGACGCAGTTGTTTGTCGAGCCTGAGCCAGCGCGATTCACGTTCAGAACCCCGTCGGAGCGTGTCATGGACATGCTGGATGGGAAGGACGACTACGGGGGGTAGGAGACACTTCACATGGCACGAGTAGCGAAGGATGCTGACACACGGGCCGGGACTCTGACGGCATCGCTGCAAGAGTTGCGGGATTCGCTGGCCGTTCTCCGGGACGCGGCGGACCAGATCAGCGGCAAGATCGAAACGCGGCCTGTCGTCGGTACGCAGGCCGACAGGAACCCGCATGAGGACACCCTGGCAGGCGTCATCACAGACTGCCGGGAGATTACCGGCGACATCGGGGGGTTGCTCGAACACATTCACGGGCGCCTGTAGTCCCGCACTTGGGGGGTTCATGGCACAAGCCACAGACAAATCGGTCCACGGCAATCGGCCGGCTGACTTCCGACAGGCTGACGACGAAGGCAGAAAGACGGAAGCCCTCCAGGTGCGGATGTGGCGCAGGCGGATTCAGCGCGCGTCGGCGGAGCTGCGGATTCCCGAGCGGTGCATCGACGCCGAGAAGGGCGACGCATACCTGGAGGGGACGCACGAGACCAAGAATCAGCGGGCCATCTACTTCCGCTACCTGCTGCCGTTGCTCGAAGAGGCCCATCGTCGGACCTTGCCTGCCGTGCCCTCGCCGGAGGTCGAGCCGCGGAACGAGACGGCCGCGATGCAGATTGGCGTCCAGCAGGTGATGGGGCCTGACGGGCTGCCTCGGGCGGTTCCGTCCGGTCCGACCTGGGCGGAGTTGGCGCAGGAACTGGTGGACCTGTGCTTCAACTCGACGGGTTCCGAGGTGCCGGACGTGCTGGACCAGCTCCAGTGGGACGATGACCGGGGCGGCCTGGCGGTGCTCAAGACCATCTGGCAGGTCGACGCGGAGCGGGCGGAGCCTCTGCTGGAGACGGACGACGACCGGGCGGCGTTGGCGGTGGAGCAGGCCGAGGCCGAGAACATGGACCCGGTCCGGGCGGCGATTCAGGCGTCGGACATCGACTACATTCACATCACCATCCACCGGGACGCGATTGACGGGCTGCGTGTTCAGACCCTGACCTCGATGCAGGAGGAGCCGCCTGAACTGGCCGCCTTGGTGGCCCACCTGAACGAGCACGAGGCCCGGATGGTGGTCATCAAGCGGGAGCGGGCCACGGTCGAGCGCGTGCCGTGGTGGCGGTACGTGTACGACCCGGACGTCCCGTGGAGCAAGCGGGGCTGGGAGTCGGAGGAGCGGTCGATTCGCATCGACGACCTGCTCTCGATGGGTTGCCGCAACGTCAACCCGGAGAACGTCAAGCCGGAAGAGAAGTCCGGGGAGGCGGACCTGCCGTATGAGGACAAGACGGCGCGGGTCTTCGACATTCACGACCGGCGTGAGGGCAAGCGGTTCATCATCGCGGCGGAGGGGCCGGAGGATGGGCTGTTCCTGCTCAAAGAGAAGTGGATTTGGGGCGGCATTGACATCTACCAGCCGTTCGTGACCCGGCCGTACAAGCCCGACCAGTTGCACGGCATCGCCTCGATCCAGGCGTGCCTGCCGATTCTTGACCAGTTGGCGGAGGTGGACTTCTCCATCGCCCGCCACGTCGAGACGCACGCCAGCTACAAGAAGGGGCTGCCGAAAGGCACTGACCCGAGCATCAAGTCCCAGCTCAAGAACCCGGACACGATGTTCTTCGACGTGGACGCGAAGATGGCGGCGATGGGGAATGTGGACTACGCCCCGCCGCCGATTCCCGTGACGCTGTTGCAGCAGCGGGATACCCTGATCGGTGAACTGCGGCGGATGCTCGGCATTGACGCGCAGGACACCGGAGCGCCGCAACAGCAGGAGACTACGGCCACGGAGAGCTTCCATCGGGCGCAGGTCAAGGAGGAGAAGAAAGACGACCGGCAGGGGAAGATGGGGCATCTCCTGAGCCGGATCGCCCGCAACTTCCTGATGTTGTACAAGAAGTTCGCCTCGCAGAAGGTCATGGTCCGCGTGTTGGGGCCGGAGGGGGCGCGGTTCTACCGAGTGGCGCCCGGCGACATCCCTGACGACCTGGACGCCTACTTCGACATCCAGTCTCAGACCGAATCGGAGAAGGCGGAGACGAGGGCGAAGTGGCAGCAGATCCTCACCGTGGCCGGGTCGATTCCGGTGGCGATGGACTGGCAGGAAATATGGGAGGGGTTCCTGCGGGCGATGGGGATCCGTCATCCCGAGCGGTATCGGGCGGAGATGGGGGACATGCAGGGCGCGCAGACGGGGCAGATGCCCGGCGCTCCGGGCGTACCCGGCGACCAGACGATTCCGTTCCCGGGCAATCAAGGCAATCAGGGCGGGCAGCCGTACAGTCCGCCGGAACAGCAGGCAGGACTTGTGGGGGCGTAGGAGACACCCGGCATGAACAGTATGAGTGAGTACCGCGAATTGCGTGGCGACCTGGGTTGTCAAGTCTGGATCGTCTACCGGGCCGACATGCCCGTTCAGGTCGAATGGGCGGCAGGGCGACGGGAGATGTACGAAGCCAGGGGGAAGATCGTCAAGGTGTGGACGACGAGCGAATACGCCGCGTTCCTCAAGTCACGGCGCGATGCGTATCGCCAGGCCAGTTGAGAGAACAGGAGACACCCGTGGCAATCGAATCAAAGCGATTCGTGCTGTACGTCCCGAAAGCGATTGTTGAGGCATTGCCGGGCGTGCGAGAGTTGTTCGATTTCGTCGCCAAGGCGATGGCGGCTTTTGAGAGGCACATCGACGCGGCCGGTTATGTGCCGGACACGAGTTATTGCGGCAGGCTCGGAGCGACCTGGCCCGGCCAGTGGATGCCACCGGAGCCGGGGGACACCAACCCGCGTTACGGCTACTACATGCGTGCTCTGCGTGTAGCGGATGGCCCGACATTCACCTCGATTGAGAACGGCGACGTGGACGTATTCACGTACACAGGAGACACCAATGGCACCTGAGAAAAAGCTGCGAATGGCTGACTTGCACGTAGGGGACTTCTGGCTGATGGAGGACCCGGTGCGTCTGGTCCGGGTGGAGGGCGTCGAGAGCATCGAGCACGGGGTCAAAGGCTCCGACGTGGTTCATATCGTCCACGTCCTGCGCGTCCGCGCCACGGTGCCCGGCTTCGAGATTCGCGGGTTCGTGGACGTGATGCGGGCCAAGGTGAACCGGCGGCTGAACGCGGCGATCGCCAAGAGTTGCGAGGCATCCGGCTTCTACCCGCCCGACACCGAATGGACCGAGATTTGGTCCGAGCGGATGATCTACCCGGTCACAACGGGGCAGTTTGGCACCCGCGTCAACGACGGCGCGCCCAAGGGGGCGCAGTTCTACTGCATGCGCACGGAGGGCAGGTACGAGTCGCGCGACCAGGCGCACCGGCACCCGGCGTCACGCGGGCAGTTGGCGGGGGCGAAGGTGGACGGGTCGCTGATGCCGGCCAAGGTGTTCCGCGATGACCCGGAGCCGGAGCAGCTGACCTACACCGGCCCGGGGCCGGGTTGGCCGGCGGCGGATGATGTCGAACTGGAGGTCGAGGCCCCGAGGCGGCAGGCCAAGCGCCAGCCCAAGATGACCATCGGCCGCGCCCACAAGCTGGCGCGTGAGGCCAACGTGGACGTGTCGGACATCAGCGGCACCGGCGCGATGGAGCGCATTCTGGAAAGGATTCGCCATGCCGTTCAAGTCCAGCAAACAGAGGGCGTGGATGTACAAGAACAAGCCGGGGATGGCGAAGCGGTGGCAGAAGAAAACCGGCAAGCGGAGCCTGCCCGCCCGGAGTAAGAAGGCCAAATGAGTACCTTCATCGCCTTCAAGTGCCCTGACTGCGGGGCCAAAGCCTTCGACCCCGAACCATGCTACGTCTGCGGCGGGTCCATCGACTTCCCCGTTGAGTGCGGAGTGGAGAAGGCGCCGGGCTTCCCCAACGTCGTCAAAGACCACATGGCCCCTCACATGGACTACGCGGTGGGCCGGGTCATTTCCAGCCGGTCGGAACGGAACAAGGTCTACGACGCGATGGGCGTGGTGCCCAAGAGCTACACGGAGTTCCGGCGGCAGCACCCGACGAACACCAGCACGCATCACAACATGGCCGTGAGCTATCCCGGCCAGAAGAGACGGAGATCGACCGCGGAGAAGACAAGTCCGCGGTTCGTGTAGGAGACACCCGTGGCTGAGAAGCCGGACTCGATGAGAGGCCCCCTCTACATCCTACGTCCTGACTGGGAATACGTGCCGTTGCGCCCGGGACAGAAGGTGGTGACTATGGAGCACGACGCCAAGGACCCGTTCCTTATCCACGTCAAGGTCACGGTACCCAGACCCAGATGCACCGGGATCGTCATTCACAACATCGGAGACACCCATGCCTGAACCCGAAATCACCGCACCCGTCGAGGAGCCCCCGGTCGAACCGACCGATGACGCACCGCCCGTGGAGGGCGCTCCCGACCCGACACCCGCACCCGACGAGCCTTCCGCCGAACAGGAGTTGTTCGCCAAGGCCCTGCCGGAGTTCGCGGAGGATTACGACCAGTTTACCCCCGCCCAACGGGAACGACTCCTTGCACAACGATTGGCCGCTGTTTCCGCAGAGGACGCCCCCTCCACAGGTGAACCCCAACCGGGCACCCGGAGCGACAAGGGCGATGAATCGAGGACGCCGCCAATCCCGGAGCCGCCCGTCGTGGATTTCAACCGAATGACCGCCGACCTGACGAGTTCATTCGGCGAGGACGAGGCCAAGGTGATGATGAGTGCACTGAGGCCCGCCATCGAATACACGAATTCCATGGCGCTCGTGATGGCGCAGGCGCTGGGGGAGCAGCGGAAGGAGTTGGACAAGCTCAAGGGCGAGACGCTGGTTCCGCGTCAGTTGGAACAGGCCGTCTTGCGCGTGCCCGGAGCCAGGGCCACGGACATCGCCTCGGCAAAGCAGTATCTCGAAAGGGGAGAAGTCCGCGACCCGGTTCTGGCTATCAAGCTCGCCAAGGCCGACCGCGAAGCAGAGGCCGCCGGGGTGCAACCCTCCGGCGACAGCAAGAGGAAGGCGCAGGGCATCGCGGCTTCCCGGGCCGCCGGGACCACCAGAAGCCCCGGGGCGATACCAGACCGAATCCCCACAACGCCTGAAGAGTGGCGCGCCCGCTACGCGGCGGACGAGAAGCGCAAGTAGTCCGGGGGACTTCGGGGGAATTCCGAACATAAGGGGGAACCCATCATGGCGGAAGCCAACACCTACACGGGCACAATTTCCAGTGTCCGCTCGACGTACCAGACACTCACCTCGCAGGACCTGTACAGCAAGACCGTTCAATGGGCTTGCTTCAACAAGACCCCGTTCACCAAGGCACTCGGCGTCGAAGGTTTCGGCGTCGAAGGCATGTCCGACCTGCAAGCCTTCGGCCAGGCGAAGCCGACCGGCCGCATGATTCGCATGGACTCCGGCGTCTACGGTCTGCGGCAGAGCCTGTGGACCGACACCGGCACCAGTTTCCACGTCGGCCGGCTGGGCAACTTCGCGCCCGAGCTGGTCGAGGGCGGGGACGAGTGGGCCTACTCCTGGCACCGTCTGGCGCAGGTCCAGTTCATCCCGGATGTCGATGTCCAGGACAACCGCAAGGGCCTGATCGACATCAAGCTCCAGAAGCAGGACGGGATGAAGCAGTCGTTTGTCCGGGACTTCAACTACGCCATCCTGGGCAATGCGTCCGCTCCCGACGCGGGCACGATGGGTCCCTCGGCGGTCTACACCGACCTGCCGAACCTCATCAGCGTCACGCAGTCCCGCTCCGTCGGCGGCATCACCAAGTCGGCTGGAACGGCCTGGGCGAACGGCGTCAAGGCCATCACGGACATCGGCGGCGGCGGTGAGCACGACCGTCCCATCGTCCTGCGCCGGGCGCTGAAGAACTGCCTGCACGACCAACTGACGTTCGCGGAGGCGTCCAACGACTACCTCTGCCTGTGCACGCAGGGGGCCTGGGAGATTTACGACCGGCTGATGCTGGCCGACTCCCTGGAAGGCGCTCGCCAGGGTGCCTTCGGTGTCAACCGCAAGTACGACGCGGCGGGCATCGAGAACTTCGCCATCAGCGGCAACCCGATGGTGTGGGACCCGGCGGTGACGGTGCCCTACGGGGCCACGGACGGGACGGAGGCCATCTACGGCATCCACATCCCGACGTTCTTCGTGTCCATCCGGTCGGAAGAGAATTTCAAGCTGTCCGGCTGGGAAGACCCTCGGGAGCACGACGTCCAGAAGACCCTGGTGTGCTCTCTGAAGCTTCGCTACACCCCGATGGTGACGGCGATGCGGTCGCACTGGGTGGCCTACGAGATCCCAAGTTGCACGGACTAAAGGAGTTACGGCGTGACGCGAACGTGCGTTGACTGCGGCGAGACTAAGGCGATAGATGACTTTCCGCCCTCACGCGGCAAGCCTCAGTATCGCCAGCGTCGTTGTCGTGAATGTGCGCGGCGCATCACCAGGGACCAGCTGCGACGGTATCGGGCAACTCCCGAGGGCCGCGCCCGGACCTTGGCGTCCGTTATAAAGTATCGCAAGACGCCCAAAGGCCGTGCTGTGTGGCAGCGATACATCAAGGGTCCAAAAGGCAGAGCGGCCAAGCAACGCGACCACGCCCGTTATATCCGCACGCCAGAAGGCAAAGCATGTCTCGCTCGGAAGAATCACCAGAGACGAGTGCGCGTCGCGGCAGTTCCCAATAATCTCACTGCCGATGAATGGCAGGAGATTCTCGTAGAGCACGATTTTCGGTGTGCGTATTGCAACGTGCGATTCAGCAAACAGATTCCACCGACCCGCGACCACGTAATTCCTGTAGTCGCGGGCGGTGGTCTAACACGGGATAACATCGTTCCGGCATGCGCACGGTGCAATGCGAGCAAGGGTACACACCCTGAGCCTGGGGGGCAGTCCCCCGGGCATTTCCATAACCACCTGACATGAGGGGGATTTCTCATGGCTGTAAAGACTGAGGATTTGACCCGTCCCGTACTCCAGGCGATTGAGAGCTGGACTTCGGTTCAGAATCACGAGCTGGGTTACGAGACGACCGAACTGAGCACCGGCCGTCGCTTCCAGTACAAGCGCCTGGGCGCGGCCGTCACGGGGCCTGGCGTGTGCACGGCGGGTACGCCCGTCGGGGGCTACATCGCCAGCGCCAACGCCACGCACACGGCGCACTACGTCAGTGCCGACGCCAGCCTCGCGCAGTGTGTTCCGGTCGGCGTGGTCCATGGTCTGGCGACCGCGGCGAACTGCTACGGCTTCGTCGAGATGGCCGACCTGGGCCTGATTACCACGGCCAACGTGACTCTCGCCGGCGTCCTGGCTGGAGACCTTCTCCAGTGGGCGAGCGACGGCTTCCTGTCGGTGCTGGACGGTGCGTCTGCCGCGTCCACCACCCTGGGTGCTTCCGTGGTGGCCTTCGCGGTGGATAGCCACCTCGCCAGCTACAGTCGCGGCTCCGTGCTGCTCACCACCGTCAACAGCGTCACGCCCATCGCGGTTCACTGGCGCTGATTCACACGACAGGCCGTCCGGGCGCCGGGTCACCACCCCCGGCGCCCGGCGGTCCTTTCTTCCTGGAAGGGAGACACCGGATGCAAGACCCCAAGGAGTTGACGCATGTGACCTGTGACATCTGCGGGCGGAAGCTCACGCCCAAGGAGAAGTTCGTCCGGCTCAGGACCGAGACGCTGTGGAGCATGTCCGGTGTTGGCCTGGGCGTGTTCATCTGCTGCGACTGCGTCGTGGCGAAGCTGGGGGTGGACGCCAAGGTGATGGAGGGCTGACATGCGCATCGCCATCTGCACGTCGCTGTTCGACGGCATGGACGCGAGCCTCCTGGCGGACTACGAGCGGCTGGGCATTGGGCTGGGACACCGGCAGGACTGGAAGTTCCTGGCCTACCAGATTCCCCGGTTGCGTTCGGCCAGCGGCCTGAACGCCGCCATCCACATGACCCGGACGGACCAGACGCTGAACGACGCGGGCGAGAAGTTCGACCGGATCCTCTGGCTGGACCATCGGACCATGCTCACGCCGGCCGACGCCGTCCGCCTGCTGGAATCGGTAGACGAGTGGCATCCGGCCGTGTTCGCCTTCAACCGCGACCCGGACACCCGGAACGTGGGCGTCTGGGAGTGGACGGGCGACAAGCCATTCGGCCGGCTGAAAGAGTGGGAGCTGAACGCGCTCGTGCGCGTGAGTTCGGCCGGTCTGTACGCCGCCGCGTTCGACGCCAGCGTGTTCGACGCGCTGCGGACGCCCTGGTTCCTTTGGGTGGATCGGGACAGCGTCTGGCCGGACACGGGCAAGGAGGCCTTCGTCTGCACCCACTTCCATCGGCAGGGCATCCCGGTCTACGCGCATTCGGGCGTGTGGGCGACGCGCCTGGGAAGGCGGGTGGCGGCATGACTTCCCTGGCATGGTGCACGACCTGTTACTCCAACGCGGACGCCTTTTCGACGGCCGGGTTCTTCCACATGGCGCTGGCGTTGGGGAGGCTCGGAATCGACGCGGAGCCCTTCGTCCGAACGGACATGGAGTGCGGGGACGCCTGCAACGCCATCATGGAGGACGTGGCGGCGCGGGAGGCGGAACGCGGTTCCCGATTCACGCACGTCCTCTGGATGGACGACGATGTAATCGTCAAGCCCGACGACCTGGGGCGGTGGCTCGACATGGTGGATGCGGAGCACCGGGCCGTCTACTCCCTGGCGTTCTTCCGCACGGACCCGTACCGGCCGTCCATTTGGCTGTTCCAGGACGACGCGCGGGAGCAGGCGGGCAAGCGTATCGCCTTCCATCTGTACTACCCCAAGAACGAGTTGATCCCCATCGCCTGTGCGGGGCTGTGCGCCGCCCTGTTCGACCGGACGGTGTTCGACGAGATTCCCAAGCCGTACTTCCGGTGGGTGGAGGGCGGGTACATGGTCAAGGCCTGCACGCCCGACGCCTTCCTGTGCGGGCAGTTGAACACGGCGGGAATCCAGTTGTGGTGTCACACCGGCCTGGAGACGAAACACGTCGGGATGCCGTTGCTGGTGGATGAGGCGACGGCCATCGGCTGCCGGGAGCGCTGGGGGGACGGGCAATGACCTTCGACCTGTTCGTGCCCACCCGCTGCCGCCCTCGCAACGTCCATCGGCTCCTGGAGTCCGTCGAGGACACCGCGACCCACCTGGACCGGGTGACGGCCTACTTCTACGTGGACGACGACGACGAGGTGATGCCGTCGTACATGGACGGGATTCGTGAGGGCCACCCGGGAATCGAGATGCACTTCGCCGTCGGCCCGCGCATCGTCCTGTCGCAGACGTACACGGGCATGGCGGCGGCCAGTCACGGCGACATCCTCTGGTCGGGCGGGGACGACATCGTGTTCCGCACGGCCGGATGGGATGAGGCGATTGCGGCCGAGTTCGCCGGAGTGCCGGACGGGATTCTGCTGGTGTACGGGAATGACCGCCTCCAGGAGCACCGGCTGGCGACGCACCCGTTCATCTCCCGCAAGGGGATGGACGTGCTGGGCTACTTCTACCCGGCGACCGGCCCGATTGCCGTGACGGACGTGTGGCTGCACCAAGCGTACAAGACCATCGGCCGGTTGCGGTATCGCCCGGACATCATCACCGAGCACCTCCACTGGCTCCGCCGGGACGCGGAGGGCGAACCGTTGGCGGAGTATGACGCGGTGTACGCCAACCAGTACCAGAACAACTTGCCGGAGGTCATGGCGACGCTGCAATCGCACCAGGACCTGCTGGTGCGCGGGATTGGCGCGTTGGCGAAGGCGATTGGCTCCGACGCGGTGATTACGGCCCGGCATCCGGCGGTGCCGGCGTGAGCGTCGGCCTGCCGTGGGGCCGTCAGTTCGTTGACCCGCGTACCATCGTGGAACTCATCGCCGTCGCGCAGTCCGTCGCCCGGCCGCAGATGCGGATTCTGGACGTGGGCAGCGGGGCCGGGCAGGCGACGACGTGGCTTGGCAGCATCGCCACGATGACGGGCGGGACGGTGGATTGCGTGGACGTCTGGGATGACCCCGAGGCATGGCGTCTGTTCCAGACCAACATACTCAGGACAATCGGCGACAGCGTCGTGCGCCCGCATCGCGGGCGGTCCGAATCGGTCATACCCGCCCTGCCGCCGGTGCTGTACGACCTCATCTTCATCGACGCGGACCATCGGTATGCCGCCGTCCGTCGTGACATCCAGAACACCTGGCCGCGCGTGCGTCCCGGGGGCGTGCTGTGCGGCCACGATTACGAAGCGCCGCTGGCCGCGGGCGCCGAACACCTGGCGGACGTGCTCGAAGTCGATACCGCGATTGGCCTGGATGTGGACGGCAACAGGCGGATAGTCCATCCGGGGGTGATTGCGGCGGTGCAGGAGTTACTGCCGAACCACACGGCCCGATGGAACATCTGGCGTGCGTTCAAGGAGACACCGGGTGGACCCTCTGACCCTCGACATCCTGATTCCCACGCGGGAGCGCCCGGAGAACATGAAGGCCGTGCTGCGTTCCATCCGGGACACCGCGTCGGACCCGAAGCGAATCACCGTCGCCTTCTACATCGACAACGACGACGCGGCGAGTATGGCTGTGCCGGGTTCGCTGGACGTGACGGAGTATTGCGCCCCCTTCAAAGAGATTCAGTTCCTCCACGGGCCAAGAGGCGGGCTGGCGGGCGTCTACAACCTGATGACGAGCTACGTCAACGGCGACATTCTAATGTACGCCGCCGACGACATCGAGTTCCGCACGAAGGGCTGGGACCTGGTGGTGCGGGAGGCGTTCTGGGAGTCGGTGGACCGCATCTGGCTCATGTGGGGTTACGACCCGGCGCGGGAGGCGGCTCCGTTCCCGGACCACGGGTTCATCTCCCGCTGGGGTCAGCGCGTGGTGAAGTACCTGTTCCCGACCTTCGGACCGCACCCGAAGTTCCCCGGTTCGCTGCCCTGCTCGTTTACCGACGTCTGGCTGCAACCCATGTACAACATGATTGACCGGACCCGGTATCTGCCTCACATCGAAATCGCCCACAAGCACTGGTGCACGCGGACGGATTCGGCGGAGGGCACGCTGGAAATCGACCGCAACTACGCCACGCACGCCGTCCTGGGCAACTGGCGCAGGACGCTGGCGATGGACGCCCGGGCGGCGGAGATTCCGCAGCACGCGGACAAGCTGTTGAAATGGATTCGATTCGTGGAGAAGGAGCGCGCCTGGCTGGTGGAGAGAGGCTGGGCGAAGGAGATACCTGCGTCATGCGAACGATCCACGGCAAAGGCAGCCACGGCAGGGTCATCTTCGACGCCATCTGCGCGACGGAGCCGCACCCGCAAGTCAAGTGGACGGACGACGCCGAAGGCACGCGCCCGAAGGCGGCCGACTGGTTCATCTGCGGGATAGGCGACAACCGCACCCGGCAGAGGATCGGCGGGAGCATGACGGTCATTCATCCGGCGGCGGTCATCTCCCAGTCGGCGGAGATTGGCGAGGGTTCGTTCATCGCCGCCAATGCCTTCATCGGCCCCAAGGCGAAGGTCGGCAGGGGCGTCATCATCAACACCGCGGCGGTAGTCGAGCACGAGTGCGTGGTGGGCGACTACGCCCATGTCGCCAGCGGCGCGACGTTGAGCGGCAAGTCGCGGGTGGGCGAGGGCGCGTTGATCGGGGCGGGGGCCACGATCCGTTTCGGGCAGAGTGTTGGAGACTGGGCCACGGTG
>DATKXO010000048.1:0-26848 GCA_035528995.1 Phycisphaerae bacterium
GCTGACCGAAGTCTACGTCTCGGGAGGTCCGGGGAGCTTCACCGGACTCCGGCTCGGGATCACGGTCGCCCGGATGCTGGTCTGGGCCGGTCACGGGCGCGTCCGGGCGGTGCGGGTCCCCACGCTGGAGGTCATCGCCCAGAACTGCCTGGAGACCCCCAAGCCGCCCAAGGACCTCGTCGTGCTGCTGGACGCCAAGCGCGGGCGGGTCTACGCGGCCACTTTCACCCTCGACCAAGCACGGTACAGACGGGTCACCGAACCCGCGGAGCGGAAGGTGGCGGAACTGGCCTCGACGCTCCCGGACCGGTGTGCCGCGGTGGGCGAGGGCATTGCCTACCACCGGACGGCCGTGGATCGGGCTCGGCTGACCGTCCTCCCGGAAGAGCTGAACCGCCCCCGTGCCGAGGTGGTCCACGCCCTCGGCTTCGCCCGAGCGGCCGCCGGAGATTTCGACGGACCGGCCGCTCTGGTGCCCATCTACGTACGCCGTCCCGAGGCCGAGGAGGTCTGGGAGCGAAGGCACAAGGAGTCCGAGCCGGGACCCCACAGCGGGTGACCGCTGGGCCGTTTCGCCGGAGACCCGCGCGGCGTCGTCGGCCAATCGGGCGTGACGAACCGCCCGTGAAGAAGGGTTGGAATCCCAGACCCCTGGCACGATATTTGCATGATGCTGGTGGTCCCTAGCGGGCCCGGCGCGCGCTGTGTCGCCCGGTGGCCAGCCCGGCAGCGGTCGCGTAAGCTGGAGCGGGAAGGCGGCTCAGGTCGCCGGGAACATCCCCAGGCAGGGTCGGTGATTCGAACAAGGAGACAGTCGGATGGCTAGCGTTGTGGATAACTTCATGACCCAGGTAACCGCCAAGAACCCCGAGCAGAAGGAGTTCCTCCAGGCGGTCCACGAGGTGGTCGAGTCGCTGACCCCGGTGATCGACAAACACCCCGAATACCGTACCGCCAAGATCCTGGAGCGGATCGTCGAGCCCGAGCGGGTGATCTTGTTTCGCGTGCCCTGGGTGGACGACCGAGGCGAGGTCCAGGTCAACCGGGGCATGCGCGTGGAATTCAACAGCGCCATCGGACCCTACAAGGGCGGCCTCCGCTTCCACCCCTCGGTGAACCTGGGCATCATCAAGTTCCTGGGCTTCGAGCAGGTCTTCAAGAACGCCCTGACCACCCTGCCCATGGGCGGCGGCAAGGGCGGCAGTGACTTCGACCCCAAGGGCAAGAGCGACCTGGAGGTCATGCGCTTCTGTCAGAGCTTCATGAGCGAGCTCTTCCGCCACATCGGGGCCGACACCGACGTGCCGGCCGGCGACATCGGTGTCGGCGGGCGCGAGATCGGGTTCCTCTTCGGGCAGTACAAGAAGCTGAAGAACAGCTTCGAGGGCGTGCTGACCGGCAAGGGCCTCAACTGGGGCGGCAGCCTGATCCGGCCCGAGGCCACCGGCTACGGGGCGGTCTACTTCGCCGAGGAGATGCTCAAGACCCGTGGCGAGTCCTTCCAGGGCAAGCGCGTGGTCATCTCCGGCTCCGGCAACGTGGCCCAGTACGCCGCCGAGAAGGTGCTGGCCCTGGGCGGAAAGGTGCTGACCTTCTCCGATTCCAACGGCTTCATCGTGGACGAGGAAGGCATCGACAACAAGAAGCTCGCCTTCATCATGGACCTCAAGAACGTGCGCCGCGGGCGCGTCAAGGAATACGCCGACAAGTATCCCAAGGCCCACTACGAGGCCACCAAGCCCGGCGCCAAAGCCAACCCGCTGTGGCAGGTCAAGTGCGACGTGGCCCTGCCCAGCGCCACCCAGAACGAGATCAACGGCCAGGACGCCGACAACCTCATCAAGAACGGCTGCGTCTGTGTCTCCGAGGGCGCCAACATGCCCAGCACGCCCGACGCCGTCAACATCTTCGTCGAGACCAGGATCCTCTACGGCCCGGGCAAGGCGGCCAACGCCGGCGGCGTCGCGGTCTCCGGCCTGGAGATGTCCCAGAACTCGATGCGCCTGGCCTGGACCCGTGAAGAGGTGGACGCCAAGCTGCACACCATCATGAAGAGCATCCACAAGGCCTGCGTCGAGACGGCCGAGACCTACGGCACCCCCGGCAACTACGTCAACGGAGCCAACATCGCCGGCTTCCTAAAGGTAGCCAACGCCATGATGGACCAGGGAATCGTCTAGCGCGCAGGAGACACTGATCGACACATACCCCGAGGCGAGACGGCCGACCGTCTCGCCTCGTTCCTTGCGCCGGCCGCGCTGCGCTTGCGACTGATGGAGCGCCCCGCGAGCCGCAGGCCACCAGACCGGGCCGAGACGTGTTAAGCTGGGTAGCCTGGAAGGGGTTTGTGGGCGATCACAAGGCCGTCAGGCCCGTTTCCAACTTGGATTCGACGCCCGATCCCGGCTTGGTGACCGGTAGCGCGCCCCAAGCTGGTATCGGGAGCGCGCTCAAGTTAAGTACGGACCGTACTCAAGGCGTATCGGCACCATATACAAGGCGTATCGACACCCTACTTAAGCTGAACTCGGACCGTAGTCCAACTTGACCACGGACCCACCGCTCAAGTTGAGCAGGCGCCCCGCTCGGTGTCACCGACCTCCGCGCTGGCTTGCAGGCATCCAACCAGAGCCCGGACCAGGGAGAAGACGGGGTGCGGTCGGTGTTTTTCTGTCGCGTGGCGCTCTTGGCGGTTTGCTGGGCAGTGACGTGGGGGGTGTACGTGCTGTTCCACGCCGTCTGGGCGGTAGTGACCGGCATCAGGTCACCCGCCGCGAGGCCGAGTTCGCCCAGGTTGGCATTGGCCTAGGTGACAAAGCTGCCCACCCAGGCGTTGAACGCGGCGTCGCCGCCGGGGATCTACTCGGCTGTCGCAGGGACCCCTTTGCATTACTGGGGGCGGCGCCGCACCCGCGGGACCGGGTCTAATCCAACCAGGCGGGATGACACGTCCGGGGCGGACAGTAGGGAATGGGGCGTTTCAACGGCCATGCCCTTGTCTCAGGGCCGACCTTGCTGGTACAAAGAACGTAGCCCCCCTCACCCGTCAAACGGGCGCCAGATGGGGTGCTCACTGCGGTGGCTTTTCAATCTCTGGCTCCTCCGTCGTCTGCGGCTGGGGCGTTGAAAACCCGCAGACCCACTTTCCCGTTTGGGGATCGACGATCGAACGGAAATGGTCTCGCGCATTGACAGCAACCCCGGGATAACTCGCTCCCAAAGCCGGCACACCTCGTAGCGAGATTACCCACATCGGTCTTGGTTTTCGCCCCATCATTGACCAAACAACATACTGCCCTACAATCTGCTTCGCAGCCAGTGGGTTTTCCCCTCCTTTTGTCATCGCGTCGAGCGCTTCAAGAAAAGTGATCCGAGGAGCCTCGTCGGGAAACGCGTGGTATCTTTCGTGACCGGCGCGACGCAGCTGCTGTGTCACGGACTTGGCCCCGGGTTCCCGAGGGATCCGAGCAACGCCTTTGGGCCAACGGGAAACAATCTTCAGCAATTGCCCGCCTTGAGGATCCACGAATACGTCGAACGTCCTCAAATACAGATCTTCAGCACCGGGCGGAGCCGACTTCAGCTTCAGGTTCCAATCCCCAAGCACGACGTGCCAGATCGGACGTTCGATGATCTGGTCGCTCAGGAAGGGAGTGTTGTCACCACTTAGGACGACAAGTCTTGCGGTCGCTTTCGAATCGAATCGGCCCGAGGCATCGACGAGTGCACGAGCCCGAGCGATGGCTTCTTGCTCCCGCTGTATATCCCACTGGGAACGATCTAGGCTCTGCGCCATGACCTCTGCCAAGCGCGAGTCGGCAAAGGTGGGTTCTTGGGCTGCCGCTGCCGATGACAGACCAATCGTTACGAGGACAATGACCGCCATGCGACGCATCAGCTCGTGGGCGGTAGCTTTCATAGCCATGCTCCTACGAACATCTCAAGGGTTGATGTCCCAAATATCAAAAGCCGTCGCGCCAATCCGCTCGATGCCCCACTCGTTGGGGTCATCCGTGGTCACCTCTCCTTCGGCGATGTTTGCATTCTGAAAAGCACCCCAGTTCAGACTGAATTGGCAATCGGTAAAGTTGCATTTCGCTGCCGCCGTGCCAAGCATCTGGTCCTCCTTGTTGAAGATCTCACCTGCCCATTGACAGTCTGTTCCAGTCACGTTCTTCCATCCGCTATGCGTCCAGGTGAAGAAAGGAGTGTCGTCATATTCGAAGTTCCACGTCCCAAACAAAGACGAGAGTAGAAAACATTTATACTTGTGAACCCCAGTTGGCACTCCATCTTCGTGGAAAATCACGTAGTCTGTCGTATCGTTAGGCCCTGCCTGGACTTCAGCATACCTTCTGAAATAAACGGTTGTCGCTCCAGCGAGTCGGTACCGCCCATACCCGATCTGAGCCCACTTTTCCGGCTCTCCTCCCACGAATTTATTCACACCTGCCCAGGCATGAGAACCTGCGTCGGACACCTCGCTTGGTTCTCCGCAGAGCGCCGCCGATCGCGTTCGTATTCTAGCGCTACATCCAGTTGCGTTCCCGCTTTTCCAGGCGCGGGCGTACTTCCTACCGAATGTGCACGGGCTGGGGCCCGTGAACGCTGCCATGAACCCTCCGAAATCGACAAGGTCAACGGCGACGTCGGAGTCAAAGTCGAAGGCCGCGCAGTCCGGGTCGGGAAGACCGCCACCTGGACCCGTCATACACGCGTCCCAATAGCCGAAGTCGTCCAGATCGACATAGCTGTCACCGTTGTAGTCTCCGCCCCCTTGCGCAAGAAGCACGTCGCAGCAGAACAGCGGAAGCAATAAGGAAGTCACTCTCGTCAAATGCCGCTGCTTCATCTTTCCCATCGATCTGACCCCCGTCGTTCATTGTACCCACTGGCCGTTTCTACGTCGCATTCTGCCCGCCGTCTTTCTCCCCGGTCAGCGCCTATGGCAGATGGAGCGCGCCTCACGAGTTTATGCGCCAACCGGCGGGTGCACGGAGCAAGGCAGTCACTACGCGCCTTGATACCCGAAACCTCGCTACGCCCCGATCGTCGCGCTGCCCGTTTTCGCTCCAGGGTCCCGACTCGCCCCGGGTGCAGAGCCACCTTAACATGTAGTGGGCCGTCTGTCTACCGCTCGGGTCGCCGAATTCGCCCGCGGCGCTACGCACCGTGATGCCTGGACCGACGATCGCCGCCCGACCCTGGCCACCTCTGCCCCCCCCAGCCACCGCCTGCCCGCTCGGTTGACCCGACCGCGGCCATGGGGTTGAATCAGGTACAGGTGGCCGTTGTCGAGCCTGGGTCTCGGATGATCGGGGACAGGTTCATCTGACGGCCCCCCTGTGACGCACGCTGGAGCGCAACATGGCCCGGACCGCTGCCAATCGGGAAACCACCGACCCCGACCTCTACTTCGGCGGCTTTCAGAACCTGATGCCCTACCGGGTCCGCGACATCGTCCTGGTCTCCAGCCTCTACGAGTCCTTCATCCTGGAGGAAGAGGGCCTGCTCAACGAGCTCATCACCAGCGAGTACCTGGAGATGAAGCTCAGCCAGGCGCCGCGCGTGTCCCGCGTCTCGACCGGCCCCCAGGCGTTGGAGTTCGTCAAGCAGCAGAACGTGGACCTGGTCATCACCATGACCCACCTGCGGCACGTCAGCATTCCCGACTTCGCCCGGGAGGTGAAACGGATCAAGCCGAATCTGCCCGTCGTGGTGCTGGCCGACAACCCGCGCGACGTCGACCGCCAGCCGGAGCTGGCCGATCGCAGTTGCATCGACCGTGTCTTCGTCTGGAACGGCGATGCCAGGATCCTGCTGGCCATCATCAAGTTCGTCGAGGACGAGATCAACGCCGAGCACGACACCCGGCTGGCCGACACGCGCATCATCATCCTGGTGGAGAACTCGGTGCGGTTCTACTCCACCTACCTGCCGCTGATCTACACCGAGCTGGTCAAATTGACGCACGCCCTGATGGCCGAGGGCATCAACCCGATGCAGCGGCTGCTGCGCATGCGGGCCCGCCCCAAGATTCTGCTCGCCGAGACCTTCGAGGAAGCCTGGCAGCTCTACTCGAAGTTCAGCGACTACGTCCTGGGCGTGATCTCCGACCTGCGCTTTCCGCGGAACGGGGTGCTCGACCCGGACGCCGGCCTGGAGTTCACCCGGCGCATTCGCCAGCATTCGCCCTACCTGCCCGTGCTGCTCCAGTCCTCGGACATCTCCCGGGCCGAGCAGGCCACACAGCTACGGGCCGGCTTCCTGAACAAGAAGTCCCCCACCCTGCTGCACGAGCTCCGCAACTTCATGCTGCACAACATGGGCTTCGGGGACTTCGTCTTCCAGTTCCCCGACGGTACCGAGGTGGCCCGGGCCCACGACCTGCGCTCGCTGGAGGAGGCCCTGGCACACGTCCCCGACGAGTGCCTCCGGTTCCATGCCGAGAACAATCACTTCAGCAACTGGCTGATGGCCCGCTCCGAGTTCGAGATGGCCTCCAGGCTTCGCGCCCGCAGGGTGTCGGAGTTCGCCGACATAGCCGAGGTCCGGACCTATCTGATCACGACCCTGGCCGACTACTGGGAGCGGAGCCACACCGGCGTCGTCAGCGACTTCGAGGCGGAGAGCTTCGACCAGGCCACCACCTTCAGCCGGATCGGGGGCGGCTCGATGGGCGGTAAGGCCCGGGGGCTGGCCTTCATCAACGCCCTGATCCGACTCCACGGCGTGAGCAACCGGTTCGACGGCGTCCGCGTGGGCGTGCCCAACAGCGCCGCGATCGGCACCGACGTGTTCGACGCCTTCCTGGAGCAGAACCGGCTCCGGGACCTGGTCAACCGCGAAGTTGACGACGCCACCATCGCCCGCGCGTTCCTTGATGCGAAGTTGCCGGGCGACATCCTGCGCGATCTGTCCGCGTTCCTGCGGCTGGTGCGCTACCCGCTGGCCGTGCGCTCCAGCAGCCTGCTGGAAGACGCCCAGGACCGCCCCTTCGCCGGCATCTACGCCACGCACATGATCCCCAACAACCACCCCAGCCTCGACGTCCGTCGCGACCAGCTCTGCGACGCGATCAAGCTGGTCTACGCCTCGACCTTCTCCCGCTCGGCCCGGCGCTACCGCGAGGCGGCCGACCGCCACGCCGAAGAGGAGAAGATGGGGGTGATCCTCCAGGAACTCGTCGGCAGCCAACACGGCAACCGGTTCTACCCCACCTTCTCGGGCGTGGCCCGATCGTACAACTTCTACCCCGCCGCCCACATGGTGCCGGAGGACGGCGTGGCCTACGTCGGCCTGGGGTTGGGCAAATTCGTGGTCGAAGGTGGCGGCGGGCTCATGTTCTCGCCCGCCCATCCGCAGGTCCTGCCGCAGTTCGCCACCACCGAGGACATGCTGGCCAACTCGCAGCGGGAGTTCTACGCCCTGGACCTCAGTCACCCCTCGGCCTACCCCACGCCGGACGCGGACGCCCACCTGCGTACCTTCGGGCTGCAAACCGCGGAAGAGGACGGCACGCTGGGTCCCATCGGCTCGGTCTATTCGGCCGAGAACGACGCGGTCTACGACGGGCTCTCCAGGCCGGGCACCCGCCTGGTCAGCTTCGCCCACGTGCTCAAGGCCAACCTGTTCCCGCTGGCCGAGGTCCTCGGCGCACTGCTGGAGATCGGTCGCGACGGGATGACCTGGCCGGTGGAGATCGAGTTCGCCGTCGACATGACCACCACGCCGATGCGTTTCGGCTTCCTGCAGATTCGCCCCACCATCTGGGAGGAAGAGCAGGAAGCCGTCAGCATGGTCGATGCCGACCTGCAACGAGCCCTGTGTGTCAGCACCCAGGCCATGGGCAACGGGCGCATCAGCGGCCTGCAAGACATCATCTACGTCAAGCCGGACGAGTTCGACTCCGGCCACACCCGCGAGATCGCCACCGAGATCGACCGCATGAACGACGACCTCACCAAAGCCGGGCGATCCTGCGTCCTCATCGGCCCGGGCCGCTGGGGCTCCGCCGACCGCTGGCTGGGCATCCCCGTGACCTGGGAGCAGATATCCGCGGCCAGGGTGATCGTCGAGACCACGCTGAAGGATTTCCGAGTCACGCCCTCGCAGGGCACGCACTTCTTCCAGAATCTCATTTCCCTGCGGGTGGGTTACTTCACGGTGGACGCCGACGCCGGACAGGGCCGCATCGACTGGGACTGGCTCGCCGCCCAGCCCGCCCTGGCCGAGACCCGCTTCGTCCGCCACCTCCGCCTGGACCAGCCGCTAGACATCCGAATGGACGGCCGCAGCCAACGAGGAGCCGTCCTCAAACCCCAGCCAGCCTGGCCGTAGCCGCCCGCAAAACAGCCCCAAGTCTGAGACGCCCTCCCACTGCCCTGACGGCGCCGCCCGGCCGCTGACATAGTTGTACCCAGCCACTCAGCCAGCGCTCTTGTCGCGCGGTGGCGAATCCCCGAAGATCGATTCTGCGCCCGGGCGGAACCGGCGTAACGGACCCTACGGTGTCTTATGACCCTGCCCGTCGTTGCCATTGTGGGCCGACCCAACGTCGGCAAGAGTTCGCTGGTCCGGTTCCTGGCCCGGCAGTTGGTCAGCATCGTGGAGCCGACGGCCGGTGTCACCCGCGACCGGCTCAGCACGATCTGCGCCATCGGCGACGTCTACTTCGAGCTGGTCGATACCGGCGGCTACGGCGTCGAGGACCGCGACGACCTGACCGAGGAGATCGAGCGACAGATCGGTTTCGCCATCGCCCAGGCCGACCTGATCCTGTTCGTTTGCGACGCCCGCGAGGGGCTGGTCCCCCTGGACGAGGCGGTCGCCCGGCTGCTTCGGCGCCACACCGACCACACCGTCCTGCTGGCCAACAAGGTGGACGACCCGCGCTTCGCCTTAGACGCGCCCGAGTTGATCCGCCTGGGCTACGGCGAACCTTTGTGCATCAGCGCCCTGCACTACCGCGGGCGGCACGAGCTGGAAGAGGCCATCCTCCGACACATCGGCACCGAGCCTATCGAGCGACCGCCGGACCCGGCCATGAAGCTGGCCATCGTCGGCCGGCGCAACACCGGTAAGAGCACGTTCATCAACGCCCTGGCCGGTGAGGAGCGCGTCATCGTCAGCGAGGTGCCCGGCACCACCCGCGACGCGGTCGACGTCCGCTTCGAGCGCGACGGCCGGGTCTTCATGGCCATTGACACCGCCGGCGTGCGAAAGAAGAGCAGGATCGCCGACGCGATCGAGTATTACGGGCTCACCCGCGTCGAGCTTTCCATCCAGAGGGCGGACGTGGTCCTCTTCTTCATCGACTCGACCGTGCCCGTCAGCGAGGTGGACAAGAAGCTGGCCTCCGTCATCGCGGACGAGTACAAGCCCGTCGTTCTGGTGGTCAACAAGTGGGACCTGGCCAAGGGGCAGGCCAGCACGGAAGACTACAACGTGTATCTGGCCCGGATGCTGACCCAACTGGACTACGCCCCCATCGTGTTCGTGTCGGCCAAGGACGGGCGCAACACGACCGCGGCCGTGGAGACGGCCTGGGCCCTGTTCAAGCAGGGCCGGGTTCGTGTCAGCACGCCGGACCTGAACAGCGCCCTGCAGGAGGTGACGGCCCTGCGTGGTCCGTCTCCCAAACGGGGCTGCAAGGCGCCGAAGATCTACTACGGAACGCAGGTCACCACGCAGCCGCCCACGCTGGTGCTGTTCGTCAACGACCCGTCGCTGATCCGGCAGGAGTACCAGCGCTTCCTGCTGAACCGGCTGCGCGAGCGCTTGCCTTTCGAGGAAATCCCCATACGATTGACCTTCAGAGGGCGGCGAAACCGATCGCGACCGCGGTAGTGGATGGGGCCGACGCGGGCACGATTCGCACGGAGAGCGAGGTCATGGGCATCGAGTTTCATTGCACTCACTGCAGCAAGCTGATTCGAGCTCCTGATACACATGGGGGCAAGCGCGGCAAATGTCCCTACTGCAAGGGCAGCGTCTACGTGCCCACACCGCCGGAGCAACTGGAGGAGATCCCCCTGTCCCCGGTGGACGAGAACGACGAGCGGCAGAAGGCGGAACTCGAAGCCGAAGCGCGTCGCTTGGCCGCCGACCTGGTGCACGAAGACCAGGACCCTTCCCAACGCGGCGCCTCGACCCAGCGCGGCGCCGGGTGGAGCGACGTCAGCTCCGAGGACGAAGCCAGCCCGGACATCGGCCCGCTGGTCATCCGGTTTGTCCATGCGATGCAAGCTTCCCTGCTGGAGGAAGCCGACCAGATCGTTGAAGAACTCAGACCCTACGCTGACCGGGTCAAGGTGCAAGTCCAGGCGTTGATGGTCGATGAGATCCCGCTGGCCGGATTGGAGAAACTCCCGCCGGGGCTCTACAAGGGCTTCCTGCGGACACTTCTGGAGCGCCTGTAGGGCGACGTCGAGCCCATGACGCCGACGCACCGATGACGTAGAATCCCCCTTGCCGCCCAACCGTGGGATACGCTCCATGGGGCTGGAAATCGAAGCCAAGCTGCGTGTCGAATCGCATGAGCCGCTCCGCCGCAAGCTCGCCGCCCTCGGAACGGACATCGTCGGACGGGTGCGCGAGACCAACCACATCCTGGACTCGGCCGATGGCTCACTGCGCTCATCCGGGTCGGCCCTTCGGGTGCGGGCCAATCAACCGGCCGACGGCGGTAGCGCGACGGCGACCGTCACGTTCAAGGGACCGGTGCAGCCCGGCGCCGTGAAGCGCCGCGAAGAGATCGAGGCCTCCGTCGACGACCCGGTCGCGATGCTGGAACTGTTGCGAGCGCTGGGGTTCGTCGAGGTGATGACCTATCGCAAGCGGCGGGAGAGCTACCGTCTCGACAACTGCCGCATCGAACTCGACGAGGTGCCCATGCTGGGTTGCTTCGTCGAGATCGAGGGACCCGATGAGCGGGCCATTCGCCGGGTCCAGCAGCGGATCGGGCTGGCCGACCTGGAACACATCCCCAAGAGCTACATCGCGCTTCTGTCGGAGCACTGCCATCGAACGGGTCGGGACCCGCGGGACATCGATTTCGACGACGGATGAAACGCCGGCGCTGCTCTGGGCGCTGTCCTCGGCCGGGCCGCACCGCCATCGGCAGAATTTGCGCCTTGACAGCTTCGCAGGGCTTCAGCATATTCCCCCGCTCTGATGCCCTGCGTCGGTAGTGACAAGCGAGTGACACGGAAGGACGGGTTGATGTTGCGCCGAATCGCCTTGACCGCCGGTCTGCTGGGGGCCTGCGTCTGGTGTCTGGTCATGGTCGCCCGAGCGACCGGCGCCAACGCCCCGCCGACGGCAACCGCACGCGCCGACCAACCGGCGGGACAGACCGCTTTGCCGATGTAAACATGCCCTGCATGCCCTCAACCGCCCCACCACGGCCCTACCGAAACGCCAACTCGACCATGTAATCGCGGTACGCCTTCTCGAAGGCGGGCAGGTCGTCCGTGATGTAGGCCCGAAAGACGGCCTCACCGGTCACGGCCGCAGACGGCGTTTCGGCCGCGATGCCGGCGGCGCGGGCCCGGGCGGTGAGTCTGCCGGCGGCCACGTCGGCCAACATCTCCTCGAAACCGGCCGCGTAGGTCCGGTCCGCTCCATGTCGCAGGAAGACGACCAGCGCCCACACCTGAGCGTAGTAGGTCTGGGTCAACCGGGACTTGGCCTGGACGATCACCTCGCCGGCATGAGTGCTGAGTAGCTCGGTCAGGGGTATTAAAGCGTCGGAGGACAGGGCCTCGCGGAGGGCGTTGAGCCGGAAGGAGTTCTCCGTGGGACTGAAGACGGGCTGACGGCGCTGCAGATCGAAGCCCTCGCAGTAGGTGGCCATGCCCTCGTTGAGCCAGGCCGGGATCCGCTGCTTGAAATGGGCGCCGAAATACTGGTGCAGACCCTCGTGGGCGAGGGTTCTGAGCATGTAGTAGCGGGGCCGGGTGTAGAAGGTGACACAGGAGCCCTCTATGGCGAAGCCACCCACGCCGATGCGTTCATAGACGTCCGTTCGGCCGGGGAACTTCTGTCGAGTGAATTCGGCCGATTGTCGCTGGTTGGCGAAGAGATAGGTCTGCATCCGCGGGCTGGGCCCCTCCGGCGGGGTGAGCAGGTCGGCGTACTGGCGATAGCAGGCCTCGAGGAAACGAGGCACGTAATCCCTCATTTCCTGATCGTCCACCGTGGTGTAGATGTCGAAGTGCTCGGTGGTGATCTGGGTGCCTTGCATGTGCCGAAAGGACCACGGCTGCTGAGTGACCTGAACATCGGGGACGCCCCGCTCCGGACCACAGGCCATCGGCATTAGGCCCAACACCGCCAGGCAGGCGATCGAGCCGGCGCGGCACAGGCGCGGGCGCCCTCTCGTAGCACGTTTCGAACCGGGTTTGAGCGAATCAGGATTCATCATGATGCAGCATAGGACGCGCCGCTCGCATGGTCAACGCAGCGCGCCGGACGGCTTGGACGACTCGACCCGGCGCGGCTATGATCCGGGCGAAACCGATCGGAACGGTGATTCGTCGGGCGGAGCCCCGGGCTGAGCACGCCCAGACCCGGGACGCCCGAGATCGCAACACAGAAGGACAGCCAAGCCATGCCAGAAGCCAACAACGTGGAGAAGGTGATCATCATCGGGTCCGGGCCCGCGGGCTGGACGGCGGCCATCTACGCCGCCCGGGCCAATCTGAACCCGCTGGTGCTCGAGGGGGACGTCTCGTCGACCAGCGAGATGATCCCCGGCGGACAGCTCATGTTCACCACCGAGGTGGAGAACTACCCCGGTTTCCCCAACGGCATCGACGGAACGGAGATGATGAAGGCCTTCCGCGACCAGGCCCTGCGCTTCGGCGTCCGGGTGCGGACGGAAAACGTCACCGCTATCGATCTTTCAAAGCGCCCCTTCGTCCTGACGACCGACGCGGAGGCGACCGATCGGACCCAGGCCGTGATCATCGCGACGGGCGCGTCGGCCAACTGGCTGGGGCTGGAGAGCGAGCAGTACTATCGCAAAAAGGGCCTGGGCGTGACGGCCTGCGCCACCTGCGACGGCGCGTTCCCCCGGTATCGCGACAAGCCCATCGCCATCATCGGCGGCGGCGACAGCGCCATGGAGGAATCGCTGTACATGACCAAGTTCGCCGGCCGAGTGCACGTCATCCACCGGCGGGATGAGTTGCGGGCCTCCAAGATCATGCAGAAGCGCATTCTGGAACACCCCAAGATCACCGTGGAGTGGAACTCGGTGGTCGACGAGGTGCTGGGCAACGACCAGGCCGGCGTGACCGGGCTCAAACTCAAGGACACCAGGACAGGCGAGTTCCGCACCATCGAGATCACGGGCATGTTCCTGTCCATCGGCCACACGCCGAACACGAAGTTCCTTAACGGGCAGCTCCCGACCGACGCGAAGGGGTATCTCAAACTGGCCGACCCGTACCGATCGACGACGGCGATCGAAGGCGTTTTTGCCGCCGGGGACGTGGTGGACAGCGTGTACCGGCAGGCGATCACGGCCGCCGGCATGGGCTGCAAGGCGGCCATCGACGCCGAGCGGTGGCTGGCGGACCAGGGGATCGAGTGACGAAAAGCACGGCGTTTTTCGTCGAGTTAGGCGCAGAAACACGGCGGAAAACGTCGGTTTTGCGCGCGTTTCTGCGCGTCTAAGGTGGACCGAGGTTTGGCCAAAACCGGACAGGTTTAGCCAATAAAGTCGGCGCAAACCAATACCGTCTCCCGGGTAACGCCCCGAGAAACGGCCGATTCGACACCTCTTCAACCGGGCCTCGAACCCCGTTCGACGGCCCTCAAAAATGACCCATCGGGCACCCGCCGACCGCTTGGACGCGGCGGGTTTCTTTCTCCGGACATGCCCGTCCGCACGGGGGCGAGCGGTCCGACACCTGGCGGGCACCACGGAAGTACCGCTCTTCGATCGCCTCGCAGATCTCCACGAGGCGAGTGCCGTCGCGCGGGCCTGGCCGACCAATCGCTTCGTTGTCGGAGTCGATCACTCGCCCTTCGTCGTACTCGCCGTCCGGACATTCCAGGCACAGTTCCCGGTTCCGGGTCGCGAGCTTCTGTGTGTTTTCCGGAGGCTCGCCTGGCCAGCCCGGCTGGCCCGTCATCTCGGAGACTGCACCCAGGTGGCCAAACTCTCGCACCATTGATTCCGGCGTGATCAGGCCCGGCGCATACGAATCCATGGCAGCCCTTCACGGGAAGATCGCCAAACTGTTCCCTCGGCCACACACCTGCACGCGAGGTGAATCGGCTGGCTCACAGCCGCACAACTTTGTTGCAATCGCCTGCGGCCGCATATACAACCAGGGCGGCAAGACGCCGCCACCGAGCGACACCTCAGGTTCGCACACGTTGCATATCTCAATCGGCGCCGTGAAGTGCGCACCACGGCCGACTTCGATCTTGCCGAGCGAGACAACCATCGGAGGCCCTCGGCCTTCCGTCGCCCACGGCTGCTCGACCACTCCGCCGAGCCAGCACGTCTCCTCGCGTATAACGGATGTCACGTAGTGAGCCCGGAAAAGCAGATGGGCGCCCTCTTTTTTGACGCGCACGTCAACCGAAGGCTCCAGTATCCATGTTCTTGGCATGCGCACACTGTGTGGCCACCACGGATCGCTGATCATCAAGCAGGCGTCATCCGGCGAGCCTGGCGTCGGGTCACAGATCGGGTCGTCAGGATAGAAATCACACCAATCCGACTTGTACTTATACCCACAGTCGTACGTCGGCCCGCCCTGCCCGACAAGCGTCCAGTGTTGACTGCCACAGAAGGTGCCAGGGTTGAGCCCCCGCCAGGTCGGCGGCAGAATGATCATCTGTCCGGGAACCTCTACCCACAGCGGCCGATCGGCGCTGGTGAATAGAGCAATGTCTGAGCAGTCCTCGTTGGGGTCCTGGTTGTGCAGCTTGCCGAGTAGATCCGCAACGGTCGGCCTGTTGGCTGGGCAGAAGACCCATTCGCCGTTCGTCGCATCGAAGCCGTTTGGCCACCGATCCGTCGCCGGGACCAACGGCCCATATCGTGACGCCTCGATGATCCCCGGCGTTCCGTCTACCAGGTGCTGGTGAGCCAGCTCCCACGAGCGCCACAGCCGACAGATGTATTCATACGCCGCCCCGTCCTCGCCCATGTTGGGCACACCCATCCTCGCTAGGAGGTTCTTGGCCGACGGGTTGATCCCGCAACTGTACGCGTCATAGGCCCGGTCGATGATACCCAGGTGCTCCTGGCGGAGCTGGCCGAGGTAACCCGACACGTCGGTGAGCTGCACCGCCGTGATTTGTGGCAGGCACTCGCGTCCGCCGAGGACCTGGATGTCGCCGGGCCCGTCGAGCGACTCGGGCGTCTGCCAGTTGACGCCGGAGATCCCCGCCGTCGCCGTGATCACACCGCTGAGTCCCTGCACGCCCTCGCCGGTCGTGATGGTGAAGCTTTCGACCAGATCAAACTCGTCGGCCACCCATTTGGCTAGCGAGTCGCCCGCTGGGATCGCGAACGCCGTCCGCATGTTGGCCTCGGTGTACTCCGCATCAGCCTCCCAGTCCGCCTCGACGACTCGCGAAGTGTGCCCCCACGTCGCCACCTCGTACAGAAATCGCTTGTGCCCCGGGTCGCAGGACGGGTAGTCGTCGTAATCGGGCGGATTGTCGCAGTTCGTCCGACACAGGTTACAGAACGACACTTCATAACCTTCGCACGACTCCGTTGGCGGCTTCCACACACAGTAGCAGCCCAGCGACGACAGGTCCTTGTCCCGCTTGGCCGCCCCGCACGTGCCGGTGGTCCCCTCCAGCGTGCCCGGGTCCGGGCAATTGATTCCCGTCGTGGTGATCGTCACCGGCACGCTGAACTGGAAATCCGCCTGTTTGCCGAGTAGTACGACCACCCAGACGCGCAGCGTGAGCCGCAACTTGCCGGCCTCCTCGTCGTGAGCCAGTGTCGCCTGGAGGTTGACAAACACCTGTCCCTCGGTCCGGATGTCGAACGGCAACCTCATGCTCGCCTCAGCGCCGTCCCACCTCAAGCTCGAATCGTGCAGTGGCCCCGGTCCGTTCATCACTCGCCGGTCGCCGACGATCGGGAACGGCTGGCTGTGGAGCCACACACCGTCGGTCGGCGCGTCGGCGATCTCGACCGCCGCCGCCGTCCCGACGCCGGTGCCCGTCGTGTGGTGCGGCAACATCGCCTTGAATGGCAGGCAGTCGGCACCCCGCTCGTCGACCCAACCCTCCACTGCGTGCGCGCCCACCAGGGTCCCATCGAAGAAAATCGGCGACGGCACCCCCGGCGGGTCGTAACCCAGGCCGGCGACCCCCTCCGTCCATTGCCGGATGAACGCGTCCGGCGCCGGGCCGTGCACTACCGACGGGTTCGCGATCGTCACGTTAAATGGCGTTCCCTCGAAGCCGCCGTCGAGACGGTAGGGCGTCGGGTAGACCTCCCACTCGAACCCCAGGCCGAGCGGCTGAGGTTCACAGACCTCGTCGGTCGGTGACCGCAGAGCACACTCCTCATTCTCGGCGTCCAGGGCGACGATGCCGAACTGCCCCTCCAGTTGCATCGGGTCCAAACGCACGGCCGTGTCTTCGGGCGGTTCGTCGGCGGATTGGACCACCACGCAATACTTGCCATTCTTGGCGGGTTCACAGCGCAGCGCCGCGAGCTCGCCGGCGGCGTCCTCGAGCAGCAGCACATAATCCCCGGCGGCAATCGCCCCGGCGGGTTTCACATACAGTGACGCGCCGACGACTGTGCCGTCGGCCTTCGATTGTCTGATCTCGATCCGACCGCCGGCCTCGTCGGCCACCGCCCGATAGAGCAGCGCGCGCAGCCGGAGGCTCCCTCGCCTGCGGCCTGATCGTGGCGGCCCGCCAGGCGGCTTGACCAGCCGTTGTTGTCGATCGCGGATAGCGCCTGCGTCGATCACTGCTGCGGCACCTTTGGTGTCTTCGACGCGCCGACCACTGTCCCGTCGGCCGTCGATCGCCTGATTTCGATCCGCCCGCCGGTCGCGTTGGCCACCGCCCGGTAGAGCAGTGCGTGCAGTCGGATACTGCCTCGGCCCCGTCCGGATCGCGGCGCCTCGGCCGCCGGCTTTCCCAGCCGTCTCTGTCGATCGCGAACGTCGCCGGCCTCGGTCATCGCCGCAAGTCCTCCACCGCCCGGGCCTCGACCCCGGGGATCCCCGCCGGCCCCACGGCCATGGCTGTCGCCGCCAGCGTCACCGGCCCGGCCCCGGCGTGCCTCGCCTCGTCGGCGTTGCGGGCCAGCACGTCGAACTTCCGCTCGACTCCGTCGTCATACACTCCGGTCGTGAACCGGTACACCCGCCCCGGCCCGACGAACGGCACGTAGGCCAGCCCGGTGTTCGAGTCCGTGAGCGGCGTCTCGTAGTCGATCGTCCCCGTGCCGGCGTCGTCGAACACCTGGAAGTCAGCCGGCCAGGCCCCGCCTCCGACCGACGGGTACCTCCACCGCAGCCTGAACTTGCCGCCCGCGATCGCCTCCGCGTCCAGAAACCTCACCGCGTTGGGCAGCGGCCCGCGTATCGCGTGAGCCGCGTCGAACTCGACTCGAACGGGCTTCGACAGGACGCTGACCAGCCCGCCACCCGACAGCACCGCCGTCGCGTAGTAGTAGAACGTGTCGGCCGCGCCGTCGCCGTGCTCGATCCACGGCATGTCCGGCACCCGCAGCGGCAGCATCCAGAACGTGTCGGCCGGCGACGGGTCCGCTGGGCACGCCGCCGCCAGCGTTAGGTGCCCGCCGGCGAACGCGGTCACCCGCCGGTACCGACCCTGCTGTGTCCCGTCGGCCATGACCACCAGGTGGTCGATCCAGTAGTCGTCCGCTTCGTCCAGCGACGCCGCCTCCAGGTCTGTCCCGCTGCACGTGGTCACCGCCGCGTAGTGCGGCAGGGCGATCCCCACGACGTTGGCGGCATCCACCACCGCCTCGTTCTCGTGCGACCGCATCAGCAGCCGGGCCGGCTCCAGCGTCGCCGGCAGGCCGTCCGGCGTGAGCCCGATCCCCGACGCCGCGCACAACGGCGAGTGCCGCAAGTCGCCGTCGCCGGCGGCCCAGACCTGCTCGATCCACTGTTTGAGCAGCGATCCCATAACACAAGGCCCGCATGCGGGTTAGACCGGGTTAAACTCCCGCTTGGTGTCGTCCGTCGGATCGACCGGATCACTCTGGTACAGCACGTTCGCCGGGTCGCGTCGATCGAGCAGCTCCAATCGCCCCGGATGGTCGCCCACGACCAGCTTCCGCCAGGCCACCTCCCCGGCCACGGCCAGGTCCACGTCTCGCCAGTCCGCCGGGGCCGAGCGGATCTCGCCACCGTGGTATCTGGGCGAAGCGCTCGCCGTCCCGTCGACATCTACGTCGTAGATGACCTTGACCACCTCGCCGCCGCTCACCTCGACAACCGGCAACGCGAAGTTGTGCTGGTACTTGCCTGCCGAGTTCGTCGAATCGACCTCGACCATCGGGATGTCGTCTTTGGCCGCTCCCCACGACAGGTCCGCCTGCAGGTACTTCCCGTCGTTCGTGCCGCCGATGGCGCGGATGGTGAGCGTCGGCGACAGCCCGGTCGCCGGGTCCCCGGCACTGTCGGTCAACTTGGCCATGATCGGCTCGACGCTGCCGGCTCTGGCATCGCTCATATCAGAATACCTCGCAGAAGTTTTCCGCGCGCATCAGTCCTGTATCTCCTCGTAGATCGCCCGCATGAGGCGGATCACGCTCTTTACCGCCCGGGCCACCTGCGCCTGCGTGATGTCGCCGAGCGGCGTCTGCACAAACTCCCGGCACTGGCTGATGTCCGCGGCGTACTCCGCCCGCAAGGCGTGCTGCTCCGTGCGGTCACGAATCGTCCAGTTGTCCCCTTGCTGATCCACATCCCAGCCTGGAGGTAGATCACCGGGCGGCGGACCCGTCCCCGTCTGTCCATCAGTGTATTCGGGCATCAAAAACCTCCTACGGCACAAGCGGGCGAATGTTGGGGGTGTAGGTGTTGGTTGACATCGTTACAGCCGGGAACGGGTTCGGTAGCCCAGCAGCGTAGGCGGAAGACCCGTGACAGTACGTCCCCAAGAGCGAGACAGGAAGGGCGACCGGCAAGAGGCCGGCGCCGACGGTCTGGCGGGCCTGGATCTCTCCTGCGGACGCTTCAAACTGGATTGCCAGGAAATACTTACCCGGGCCGGCCACGTAGCCGGCCAGCGAACTCCACTTGTTGCCGGTGGCGTCCAGGTCAATTTCGGCGCCCCCCTGCAACAACGCTCCCGGCTCGTTGTCGGTATCATCCCACTCGTAGAGGCCGAGCCGGGCACCGTCGCCCACGCCGCCGGCAACAGAAACATAAACTCCCAGGGCTGAGATCGTCTGCCCGAGGGTCCGGAAAGGAACGGCCATTATTCGATCAGCCACGCAGGCCTTGGTGCTCGTGGCGTACTGCCCGCCCGTCCAGGAATCCAGTCCGCACATCCCGCTCGTGGGACTGACGCCGAGGACGTTCTTGAGGACCGCCACGACTTGCGCCGCCGTCAGCGCCCCCACGTCTCCGGCCCCCCGCCCGAACAGCGTGTTGGGTGCCAGGGCCACGTTCACCGGCACTCCGGCGGAGATTGCCGCAATGAAGCTCTGGTCCAGCAGCAGGCTCTTCATGATCGCCCCGGCCGCATCGACGGTCGTGGCGTTCACATCCTTACTGTTCGGGCTGCAAAGCATGGTCTACTCCTGCAGTTTCGCCCGGCCATTGAGTACCACGGTGAGATCGGACCCGGCCACCGCCGACCCGATCTGCTCGATCTCGATGGTGACCACCTCGCCGGCCGTCACCGCGTGGTTCTTGGTGGCACTGGTGTCCTGATACGCCGCCGCCGCGATGTTGATCATCTCCGCCTGGTTGGTGAAGATGCTGTTGCCGTCCACTCGCACGTCGCAGATCAGCGCGGCCCCCGTCGGCGCCGTGTTCACCCTGCCCGTCGCCGCGATGATCGTGAAGTCGACCGGCGCCACCCATTCGATCTCCAGCACCTTCACCGACTGCGCGCCGGAGAAATACCAGCTCGGGCTGTAGGGTACGATCAATTCGCTGGTGTCGATCTGCACGCCCTTGCCGCTGGCCAGCAGCAGGTCGCCGGCAAGGTTTGCATCCTCTGCCGTCAGGTCCTTGGCCTGCAGGTCCACGTACGCCGAGTCCGCCGCGTTGCGTAGGTCCCACTTGGACGCCGACGCCGCCTTGAGCAGTGGCCCGCTCGACGCCGCCAGAAGCTGCAGCGTCGCTCCGTCGGCCGCCATGGTCGATCCGAACGTGGCCACCCCGGTCACGTCCAGCGTCGCGGCCACCGTCGCGTCGTCGGCCGTCAGGTCGAGGATCTGCAGGTCCACGTAGGCCGCGTCCGCCGCGTTCCGCAGGCCGAACTTGGTGGTCGATTCCGCCTTGATCAGCGGCCCGCTCGAACCACTGTCGAGCTGGAACGTTGCCGAGGTTGTCGTGCCCAGTTCGCCCAGGTCCACCACCAGGTTCAGGTTGCAGAATCGCAAGTCGGTCACCGACGTGACCGCACCGCCGGCGGCCACCACCGAGGCCAGCTTGATGTACGTGCTCTCGTCCGCCGGCCAGCCCGTTCCGTCGGTCACGATCTTGAGCGTCTGGTCGGCGTCCAGGTAAACATAGTTCGTGTCGTCGTCGGTCACCGCCTGCCCCGTCGCCCCGCCGAACGTCTTCTGCACGCCGGCGATCTGATAGGCCATCGGAAACGCCCCCACGTCCAGCGCGGTCTCCGCCCACACCGAGCCCTGGGCCACCCGGGCCACCAGGTTCAGCAGCCGCTGCTCGTTGCGGTTCATTTGCACGTTCAGCGTAGGACTCGACGTTTCATCCGCGCCCTTGGCAATAAAGGGCACCTGGGTGCCCGCGTGCGTCGTGCCGTCCAGGGCGTCCGCCGCCTCGTTGCCCGGCCAGGGGATGGCCGGGTACGTGTCGCCAAAGGCGAACGCGGGAACCAGTGCGAACAGCACCGCCAGGATTAACCATCGCGCCTTCACTATCGAACCTCCTTGTTCGTTACCTCATCCGATCCGCGCTCTTGATCGTCACCACGCCGCCGCTGTAGCTCACGAACTCCGCCGCTCCCGGCGCCGGCGGCCTGGCCGACACCACCACGTTCACCGTCGCCGCCGCGTCGGGTGTCACGTTCCCGGCCGCATCCACGCTCTGAATAGCGAACGTTCGCAGCCCGAAGCACGGCGGCACCGCCACCTGCAGGCTCACCCGCTCGATCGACCCGCCCTTGGGCCCCTCGCCCTTGCCCCCCTCTCCCTTGCCCGTTCGCCCGGCCGCGCCTCCGCCGCCCTTGGTGACACCCTTGGCCCCGACGCCCTTACCGCCGCGCGGCAGTTGCCCGGGGAACAGGTCCTCCGCCAGCGGCAGCAGCGGGTTATCCGCCGCCGTCTCGCCGTACGGTCCGTTCCAGTAGACCGCCACGCGGTGCCCCGGCACGTGCGTCTCGAGCAGCTCGGCCATGACCTCGACCCGGTGCACGTTACGATCCCCCCTCACTGTGCCAGTCGTTCAACGTGAGCCGCGTCCGCTGGCCGGCCTGGCCGCTGCTCAACTCGATCGAGATCACCTCCGCCCCGCGTGGATAGTAGAGTCCCAGTCGCGGCGCCCGATCGAGCACGTCTCCGATCCTCACGTCGAACCGGGGCCAGAACCCATCGAGCGACCCGGCCAGCGTCGCCCGGCCCAGCCGGCTCGCCAGTTCGTCGGCCTTCTGTTCCAGGGCCGCCGTCGAGTCCACGCCCTCGCCCGGCGTCACCGCGTCCGCCGGCAGCCACGGCTCGCGCACGTGCACCGGCTCGCCGTTGAAGGCCGAGTTCTGCCCCCGCCGGTTGGCGTGCGGATACGCCCCGCGGTGGTCGAACACCTGGGCCATCGGCCTGGCACCCGACCCGCCGCCCACCGCGTCGTACAGTCGGCCGTCCCCGACGATCGTCCCGGTGACCCGCACCTCGAAGCGCTGCTCGATGATCGCCTGGATCATGTCGTCGTCCGAGCCGTCGGCCGGTGTGATCTCGGCCAGGTTCGCCGTCGTGATCCGGATGCCGCCCTCATTCCCGAGCACCTCGAACTCGCTCGGCGGCAGCTCCTCCCAGCCCTGGTCGACGGTGAACCGGACCTGCACGCTCACGTCGCGTTCGGTGCCGTCGGTGTTCCGGGCGATCGGCCGTTCGATCCGTCGCGGCAGGGCGGCCCACTCGTCGGCCCCGGCGATCCCCAGGGCGGACAGGTCGTACGGGTCGTCCCACGGGTGGGCCTGCCCGCGATACGTCGCGTAGTAGGTCCGCTCGTACATCGAGTTCTCGGCCCCGGTCAGCGACCCGTCGTGCTGCCGCTGCCGTTGCGTGTAGAACACACTCTCGCCCAGGATCCACTTGCGCCCCACGTCGGCCACCGTCCCATGGTTGGCATGGTCCGCGTGGAACTGCAGACACAGTTCGTCGGGGTACGCCGCCGGCGTCGATCCGTCGCGCATTCGCAGCCAGTACTCCAGCGCCGCGTCGATGCTCTCCTGGTCCTCCGGCACGTAGTCCAGCACGGGGATGTGGTCGGTCGGCAGGCCCAGGATGATCTCGCCCGGCCCGATCAGCGGCCCCACGGCGCCGTCCGAATTAAGGTAGTGGTGGTAGTCGCCCGCTTCCGACGCGGGGAACGGCAGCCAGCCCGGCAGCAAAAGGGCCGTCACTTCATATCGCTTCTCGCCGCCCAGCACGATCGGCAGGTTGACCACCGTCCAGTCCTCGCGGAGCTCCGCTTGCTGGTCGGCGTTATCTTTGGCCCGGTCCGCCGGCGTCCGGCCCGCCTCCGCCATAAACGGCGCGTCCCGTTCCACGTCTCGCCAGGTCGGCTGCCACATCTTCCGACCGCTGTCGTCCACCAGGTTCACGCCGGAGGCGTACACTCGCCACCAGTGCACCCACTCGCCGGCCAGGTTGCTCAGCTCCCGGACGTGGTGCAGGCCGGCCTGGTCGCAGATCAGTTCCAGGGCCTCGGTTACGTTCACGCTGGCCGTCGATTCGGCCGCCACGCGTCGCGTCATGGCCGCTAGGAAGTGATCGCTGCCGGCCACGTCCAGCAGGTCGGCGAACGCCTCCACGTCCGCCCAGAAGTCCTCCAGGTTGACGAAGATGGGAAAGTGGAAGAAGGCCAGGTAGCGCAGCACGTCGGAGATCGACCAGTACCGCGCCTCGCGATCCACACCGTCGGTGAACAGCGGCACCCGTCGCGGCGTCTCGTCCCCGAACGGCAGTCCGCCCCAGCACGGCACGTTGAAGTCGTAGTACTCTTTGCTCCGGTTCGGCAGGCCGTTGACGTTGAAGACCACCGCGTGGCTCCAGTCTGCCGGCGCCGACCGCACCAGCACCAGGTCCGGGTCCGCCAGGTCCCAGACCGCCAGTCGGTTCTTCCGCACGTACCGCCCGGTGATCTGGCACCGCGGGTCATACCGCATCCGATCGTCGGCCCGGCCGATCAGTTCGACCCCGATGCCCTGCTGCTCGCCCTGCCAGTCGATTGCGTTCTGCGACGGGTACCCCTCGAACAGCGGGAAGTCGTTCAGCCCGCCCTGATCGGCCTTGGGATACAGGATCCGCACCAGCAGCTTGGGGTCGAACTCCTGCCGCACGTGGGCCAGGTGCCGGGCCCCAATGCTCCCGGCCGCGCCCATGTCGTCCACGTCCAGGGCCGGCATGATCGTCGCCGTATCGGGCTCGCCGTCCCGCGTCCGACCGATCCGCGTCCAGCGCACCTTCTCCACCGGCCGGAACGTGCCCGGGCTCGTCGCGTTCTCGATCAGGATGACCGACTCCGGCGCCTGCCGCCGGTAGTCCTCCGGCGCCAGGTCCGGCGGTGTCAGCCCGTTAACGGCAGGAGTCGTTCCCATTCGCTCTCAGCCCTCAGCCCCACTGCGTGGGGGCTTGTTTTTCACTTCTCTCTCACCGCAGGAACAAGACCCGCGGAAGCGGTCCGCCCCACCGCAGGTGGTCATCCCACGGCCTCTCCCAACTCGTCGAACACCAGCTGCAGCGTCCGCACCTGGCCCCCGCCGCCCAGTGCGAACTGCCGGCTGGTCGGTCGGATGTCCACCAGCCGCATCCGCCCGTACGGCGTCTCGTGTGCGTCCTCCATCTGCGTGCTGTGCATCTGGGTCGGGTCGTACAGCTTGGTCTTGCCGTTGAAGCCCGTCTTCTTCTGCTCCAGCTCGCCCATGATGTCGGCCATCACGCCCAGGCTCGTCGTCTTGATCTGCGTGTGCCAGATCACTCGCCGGCCGGTCGTGCCCTGCACGTCGGCGTACGTGATGTCCTGCTGCGGCAGCTGGTTCTCGACCTCCGCCGTCTCCGGCCCGCCCGGCACCACGCTCACCGTCGCCTCGGCCGTCCCGGCCACCCGGCGCGCCGAGTTCGCCTGGCCGATGTCCAGGTCGGTCACGCCGTTCGTCCCGCCAAATCTCGGCAAAGGATCAGCCACGAGCCAGCTCGCCTTGTTTTTCAGTCCCGTTCACGCCGTTCTCTGCGACCACCAGTGGCACTGGTGCCTCCGTAGTGAATCACCCCGATTTCGATCGGTCCCGCTCTCGCTGCCCGCTTCTCACGTTCCACGGGCCGCGTCGGTTGCCGTAGTTCCGCTCGTTGTAGTGGTTGTGGTGGTGGTGGATGACCGTCGGGGCGGCCCCGCTGTCCCGACGCTGGTTCCTCGCCTCGGCCTCCAACGCATCCAGGGCCGCCTCGGCCTGCTCTCGTTCCGCGCCGAACTTGCCGGCGAAGAAATCCCCCGCGTCTTGCGTGGCAAACAGGTTCCACCCGCCGAACGGCTCACTCTTCCCCGCCGCCGCCGCCTGCCGGTTGGCTTTCGCAAACTGCATGAACCGCCGACGCCGATCGGCCGCTTCCCCACTCAGGCCGAGCCGGAGCTTCAGCCACTCGTTGATAACGTCCGCTTCGCCCGGATCGGCTATCTGTGTGCCAAACAGTCCACTGACCACCTCGAAGGACTCTAGCTGCTCCAGAGCCTTCGCCTCAAAAGCGTCCTCTCGCCCGGCCCGGAACCCTGCTTGCCCCTCGACCGCCGCCCGTGCCCCGCGTCCCTTCAGCAGCTCTTCCAGCGCCCTGCCCGGGTCCGGGGCCGCCAGGTCTAGCGTGCCTGTCTCCGCTGCTGCCGCCGCCAGTGCCACCCGTTCCTTCGTTGCCCCCGTCCCAGCGAACGCGACGGCCGCTTCGACCGCCTTGTCGCCAAGTCCCCCGCGCTCCAGGAACTCCACGTACTTCATGGCCTGGGCCAGGTTCTCTTCCGTCGCCTTCCCTTGTGCCGACAGCGCGTCGGACACCTCCGCTTCTGTCGCGCGGCGCCGCCCGCCCAGCTCCGTCTGCGCGGCGGCGAAATCCTTTGTGGCCTTCGTCGCCGCCTCGATGGCCTCCTGCGTCTTCTGCCACGCCGCGTAGATCGCCATGACTGCCAACAGGGCCGCACTCCCCGCCCCCAGCGTCAGCAGCGCCGCCGCGTTCCCCTTCACCGCTGCGGTGACTTTCGGGATGATCGTCGAGAGGCTGAGGTTCGCCGTCCCCATGTCGCCGGTGAGCTTGAGCGCGTTCTTCAGGACGGTCACGAGGCCGCCCAGTTGCGGGTATACGGCCGTCAGGACCGCCGCCAGGTTCCCCGCGTTCCCGGTGTACTCCTCCGTCGCCTCGGCGGCCTCTTTGGTGGCCTCGGCGCTCTCGCGCGTCGCGGCCGCCGTCGCCGTGGCGGCCGCAGCGGCGGCGGCCCCGCCCGCCGCCCCGCCGGCCGCACCGCCGGCCTGGCCGCCGACGGCCGCCTGCTCCTTGGCCGCCTCGGTCTGGTCCCGCTGGGCATCGGCCACCCGCTTCGTGTCGGTGGCGGCCTGGTCGGCCCCTTCGACCGTGATCCGTGTTGTAGCCTCTCGATCAGGCACGGTTCCTGCTCCTGGCTCTTAGCTTTTGCCTTTTAGCTGACGGCTGACAGCTGACAGCCGCGATCGCTCAGGCGATCGCGATGATCGGGCTGGCCCCCGTCCAGTCGCATTCCGTCTCCCCGTCGATGTCCAGCCAGTCCATCTCACCCGTCACCCGGTGCTCGGTGAACCCGCCGTAGCGGTACGTCCCCGCGTCGCGGAGGAACTGCACGTTCTTCGCCGTGATCGTCACCGACCCGCCGCCGGATTTCTCCGCCGTCACCACCAGGTCGCCCCGGGCCGCGTCCAGCAGGGCGTCCACCAGCTCGTGCATCGGAGGCCCGGTCTGCTTGCCCGCCCCACGGAAGCCCAGCGTCACCTGCAGCGGCCCGAAGGGCAGCCGGTCCACCGCCGTCTCGCCGATGTCGGCGTCGCCGGCGTCGCTCAGGATCTGGGCGTTGGCCGCGAACCCCAGCGACACCGGGTGCAGCACGCTCAGCGCTCCGTGCACCGCCGTCAGGGGCCGGGTCAGCATGGTCGCCTTGGCCATCGTCGGCGCCGCCTCCCCGTCGGTGTACAGCAGCATGTCCTGGAAATCGGACGCCGCCGCTCCGAACCGGGCCCGGAAGTTCCACGAGCAGCTGGCGTACTGGCCGCCGAACCCCATGTTCCACGACCCGCTGCCCAGCACCGGAGCGGTCAGGATGGCCTTGGCGTAGGTGGCCGCCCCGCTCTCGCGCATGTACCACTCCAGCGTGCTCACCGCCGCCGCGTAGACCGCCATCCACTGCGTCACGTCGAACGTGGTGATCCCGCCGGCGATCGT